>PITV01000256.1 GCA_017577285.1 Clostridiales bacterium | reverse complement strand
CCCTTTAACAGTGCCGGAACGGTAAGGATCAGCATGACTGCAAACATGAGCGGTAAATCGATCACCAGAGAGGCATTCATTCCCGCGAACTGTTTTTCATTGGGAACAGCAAAAGGTCTAAGTGTCACAGCCATTCCGGAAACGAGCACGATGTTGAAGAGGTTTGCTCCGATGATATTGCCAAGGCTCAAGGCGCTGTGACCTTTCAGTAGAGCCGTAACAGCCGTCACCAGTTCAGGCAGAGATGTTCCAAGGGCAACAAGTGTCAGTGCGATCACCGTGTCCGGCACTCCGAGTGCTTCCGCTATCATTCTACCGTTATCCACAAGAAGTCTGGCACCGATGGCAATGAATGCTGCTCCGATCACAAGAAGGATCACATCCGGCAGAAAATCGAGTTTTTTATTAAACCACTTTCTCAATAAACGCTCGAATATATCTCCTTCTCCCTCGTCCTCAGGATCATCATCTGAAGATACATTATCCAAATAATGCTTTTTGCCCCGCCATACCGTCAGACCCATGTATGCAATAAACACACACAGGAGCAGGATACCGGTCCAGCGTTCAAATCCCGGTGCAAAATACGCGACAGCAGCATAGAAAACAGCTGCGGCAAAGAAAAAGCACACCGGTATACGCAACGATTTTGAATCTGCTTTTCCGGGACGGATCGCGACAGTCAGTGCCGAGATCAATGCGGTATTGCATATCACAGATCCTATAGCATTCCCGTAAGACATCGCTCCGTTTCCATGTATTACAGCTGTCGATGATACCATTACTTCAGGCAGTGTGGTTCCAATAGATACGATCGTCGCGCCTATCAGCAGTTCTGGAACATGCAGCCGTTTCGCGATGCCTGTTGATCCGTCCACAAACCAGTCTCCACCTTTTATCAGAAGCAGGAAACCAACCAAAAATAATACTGTCGTTTTAAGCATATCGATATACGCTCCTTTTGCTCTTTTACTCTTTGATCCCGTTGTTTGCCGCGGCAGTTATCCTTCCATACATATCGTAAAGGATCGCCGCGTCGTTTTTATTTTTGCTCCATATCCGTTTCGTACCGGACAAACGATAGTCGACCTCTTTTTCTGTTTTTGAACTGCCGATCACATAGAATGAATATGGAGATACACAGACATCCTTAAGTTTGAAGGACTTTCCGTTTTGCACCGCGTACAGGATATATCCGTCAAGAACAACAGGATCAGAGCTGTTGTTGTAAAGGATAAGTCTGTCACTTTCAGCGTCCAGGCGCATCGAGATGCATTTCACTCTTCCGGGAACAGAAGACCATATGACATTCTGTACAGAAACCTCACCGCCGCACAGTGAGATCATAACCGCATCGTCAAAATCCTGTGTCACTGCGCATTTGCTGCATCCGGAGCTTCTGATACGTTCAAGCGTATATTTGTCCGGCGTGTCACTTTCAAGTGCTGAAGATGTGGAAATAACAGCGATCTCGGGCTTAACGATCTGAATAAAGGCGGCGCTTGTAGCGTTTCCGTCACCGTGGTGCCCGACCTTTAATACATCCGCATGCGACAGCACTTTGGCAGAGATCAATGATGCTTCCTCTTCGCTCTTCATATCTCCTGTCAGGAGGATGCTCCCGTCAGGAGAATCGAATCTCAACACAAGCGAATTGTTGTTTTCATTTCCAGCGTTTACTTTCACAGGACCAAGCACAGCGAGAGAAGCCTGTTCTGATACGCTGATCACATCGGAGGCATACAGCCACACGACATCCTTTCCACGGATAGCAGCGGCAAGACGAAGCGGATGCTTCTCTTCCGTGTATTCATAATAGATAGCAGAAGCGTACCATTTGGATACTTCCATACCGGACATGGAAAGTTTCAGCAGTCCCCCCGCATGATCCGAATCTGTATGCGTCAGAAAAACCCCGTCAAGACGCACTATATTCAGTTCCTGCAGCGCGTTCTGCAGCGCCGGATAGTTCTGTTCACTGCCGGTGTCGATCAGATAATTCCTGCCGTATGCCTGCAGTATGATGCAGTCCGCCTTTCCGACATTCAGGCAATACATGCGTACCGGTGCTTCTTCTGCCGAAACCATACAGGGAATAAAGCATGCTGCTAATATCAGCAGAATGATCCGGACACAGAACAGTTTTGTTTGTTTCAAATCAATCTCCTGTCTTTGGCGTGAATTTGTAGGTATAACGCGCCGTCAGTCTCGGCATACCGCTGTAGGTGCCGTATGCGTCAGCGAATATATTGTAGTAGTTGCCGACAAACCATGTATCTGTCGACTGATTTTCAAGCAGTACTTTTCTCGGATTCTGTCCGTTCGCGTCAGCCGTTTCATACAATTCCATAATGGCCAGCTGCGGACTTTCAGACAGGATCTCGACGATCTTTCCCTTGCACTGATATACCTGCGTCTTCCTTACGCGCAGTTCTGTCAAGTTCAGATAATCCGAATAATCGTACGACTTATTCATGCTCCATGCCATGCGTGAATACTCATTGGCAGGCGGGATATAGTATACGCTCTTGGTATAGATCGTCGGTTCTATTCCATCCATCGATACCTGTATAATGATATCATTGTTTCCGATGGTCTCAAACACAGCCTGGAATGAGAAGGAACCAACGGTCGGCATATTGCTCAGATCCAGATTCTGATAGGGCGACAGAACGATCAGATCAGCACCTGCAAGGGTCGTTCCCTTGATGGTCATGGTTTTCTGAATGCTGCGGTCACTGAGTGTTGTATCCAGATGCACTTCTATACTGACAGGATCCCTCCAGATCGTGACAGTCATTACATTTTCACGGTAATAGCGGCACTTTGTTTTGATCACAAATTCATTTGCTCCGATTGCCTGGACATTCAATGTAATGTTTACTGTTCCGTCTTCGAGTGTATTGATAAAACTTGTTTTGTTCTCTTCATTGACAAAAACGGTGCTGTTTTTGTCAACTTTGATCCTGAGATTGTATGTATCGCTGTTAACTGTTGTAAATGTACTGTCAGGCCTGATCAGCTGAAGCGGTGAAAGAGGTACCTCAACTGTATAGGAT
>PITV01000255.1 GCA_017577285.1 Clostridiales bacterium | reverse complement strand
GCCAAGCCCACCGCCGCCGCGATCTCCAGCGGGATCATCTGCGATCAGAAGACCGGCACCACCACCTGGTGGCTCCGCAGCTCCGGCAGCGAGCCCGCTAAGATGGCCGATATCTACCTGACCGGCATTATTCACAACAGCTGGGTCAATTCTCAGAATGACGGCGTGCGTCCCGTCATCTGGGTGAATTACACCGACGCCGGTTTCTCCAACTGATCACATCAGTGAACAGCCCGGAATGAAATAATATAAGAAAAATATAGAGTGACCGGGAGGCTGAAAGGTCTCCCGGTTTTTGCATGCTCCGGAACTGGGGAATAGCGGGCAGATGATGGGGTAAAGTGGATAAAAACAGGTCGATCGTGGGAAAGAACTGGCAGAAGACAAAGAAACACTGATGAAAAATGGCTCTGATAAGGGAAACTGTGGACAAAAGATGGGGCAAAGTGGATAAAAACAGGCTGGACGGGAGAAAGAACTGGCAGAAGACAAAGAAACACTGATGAAAAATGATCTGATAAGGAAAACAGTGGGCAAAAAATGGGAAAAAGTGGATGTAAACAGTCCACAGCGGACATGTTTCCGTCTTGGTACTGGCAGAGGTGTGCGGACGAAAACAGGTTTGATGGCGGGAAGAACTGGGGAATAGCGGGCAGAAGATGGGGAAAAGCAGATGAGAACTGATTACAACGGATATTTTTCCGTCTTGGTATTGGCATAGGCATGCGGACGAAAACAAGCCTGATGGAGGGGGAACTGGGGAACAGTGGACAAAAGATGGGGGAAAGTGGATGTAAACAGTCTGCAGAGGATATATTTCCGTCCAGGTACTGGCAGAGGCGTGTGGACGAAAACAGGCCTGATGACGGGGAAAACTGGGGAATAGCGGGTAAAAGATGGGGCAAAGTGGATAAAAACAGGCCGGACAGGGGAAAGAACCGGCAGAAGGCGGAGAAACACGGCAGAAAATGGCTCTGATAAGGGGAATAGCGGGCAAAAGATGTGGAAAAGCGGATGAGAACTGGTTATAGCGGATATGTTTCCATCTTGGCACTGGCAGAGGCATGCGGACGAAAACAGGCCTGATGGCGGGAAAAACCGGGGAATAGCGGGCAGAAGATGGGGCAAAGTGGATCAAAACAGGCCGTACGGGGGAAAGAACTGGCAGAAGATGGAGATGCGCCGGACGGAAACCGTGCCCGCCGGTGGGGAATAGCGGGCAGCGAAGGCGCCGGCACACCGGCCTGCTCTGTATTTTTTGCGGCGGGGATTGAAAATACACAGATACATCCTATATAATACACACGTAAACGCGCATTTTTGATGAAAGCAGGTATGAGTTTATGCCGGGATTCGGTATGGGCGGGGGAAGGAATCCCCGCGGATTTCTGACCGATGAAGAGAAACAGAATATGCCGAAAGTGACGAAGGAACTGCTGCTGAGGATCTTTTCCTATCTGAAGCCCTATATCGTGCAGTTCATCTTCGTGTTCGTCGCCATCATCCTGGCGGCTGTGGTGGGTCTGCTGCCCTCCATGATCACGGGAAAGATCGTGGACGAGGCGCTGACGGGCGAGGGCAACTGGCCCCTGCTGCTGCAGCTGCTGCTGGCGGCCTTCGGCACCCTGACGATCTCGCAGGTCATCGGCGTGCTGGAAAGCTATATCAACGCCTGGATCAGCCAGCACATCATCTTTGATATGAAGAACCAGATGTACGATCATCTGCAGCACATGCCCCACGCCTTCTTCACCACGGAGAAGCAGGGCGATATCATCACCCGCATGAATACCGATATCAGCGGTGTCAGCAATGTCATCTCCGGCACCCTGTCCTCCATTGTCAGCAATGTGGCCACTGTGGTCACCACGCTGGTGGCCCTTTTCACCATGAGCTGGCAGCTGGCGCTGGTGGGCATCGTCATCATCCCGCTGCTCATCCTGCCCACCAAATCCGTGGGCAAGACCCGCTGGAAGCTGCTGACCGAAAGCCAGAACAAGAATGACGAGATGAACCAGCTGGTGAACGAGACTCTCTCCGTTTCCGGCTCTGTGCTGGTGAAGCTCTTCACCCGCGAGAAAAAGGAATATGACCGCTTTGTGAACGTGAATGGCGATGTGACCGCTCTGGCTATGAAGGAGCAGCGCAGCGGCAAATGGTTCGGCGTGGTCATGGGCATCTTCACCAATATCGGCCCCCTGCTCATCTATCTGGCCGGCGGCTATTTCATGCTTCAGATGAAGGATCCCGCCATCACCATCGGTGTCATCACCGCCACCATCGCCCTGATCAACCGGCTGTACAGGCCTGTGCAGAGCCTGCTGAACATCTCGGTGGATTTCACCCGCTCCCTGGCCCTGTTCACCCGCATCTTTGATTATTTCGACAAGGAGATCACCATCACATCAAAGCCCGGCGCTGTAAAGCCAGAACTGACCAACCGGGATATCCGGTTCGATCATGTGGCCTTCTCCTATGAGGCGGATCATCCGCTGCTGACAGATATCGATTTCACCGTGCCCGGCGGAAAGATGTATGCCATCGTGGGGCCCAGCGGCTCCGGCAAATCCACCGTGGTCAACCTGATCCCCCGCCTGTATGATGTGCAGGGCGGCAGCGTGTCCATCAACGGCGTGGATGTGCGGGATATCGACCTGACCTACCTGCGCGAGAATATCGGCGTGGTCACCCAGGATACCTACCTGTTCAACGGCACCATCCGGGAGAACCTGCTCTACGCGAAGGAGGATGCCACCCAGGAGGAGATCGAGAACGCCTGCCGCATCGCGTCCATCCACGATTTCATCGTCAATCAGCCCGACGGCTATGACACCATGGTGGGCAACCGCGGCCTGAAGCTTTCCGGCGGCGAGAAGCAGCGCATCTCCATCGCCCGCGTCATCCTGAAGGATCCCAACATCCTCATTCTGGATGAGGCCACCTCCGCGCTGGATTCCATTTCCGAGAACGCCATTCAGGACGCCCTGGAGCAGCTGATGAAGGGCCGCACCAGCATCGTCATCGCCCACCGCCTGTCCACCATCCTGAAGGCCGAGAGCATCCTGGTGGCGAA
>PITV01000254.1 GCA_017577285.1 Clostridiales bacterium | reverse complement strand
GGTAGGGGCTCTGGATGGGCTTGTCACCAAAGCGCAGATGGCTGATGGTGAGGCCGCCGGACTTCTTGGAATCATAGAAGAAGTAGGCCTGAGCGTACTTGTCAGTGTGGTCGCCGATGATCTTGATGGAGTTCTTGTTGGCACCGACGGTACCATCGGAACCCAGACCGTAGAACATGCAGGCGCTGGTGCCGGCGGGAGCGGCGGCGAAGGTTTCGCCCAGCTTCAGGGAAGAACCGGTAACGTCATCCTCGATGCCGACGGTGAAGTGATTCTTCATCTCGCCGTCCAGGTTGGCGAACACGGCCTTGACCATGGTGGGGGTGAATTCCTTGCTGCCCAGACCGTAACGGCCGCCTACGACCTTGATATCACCGCGGCCGGCTTCAGCCAGAGCGGAAACGATATCCAGGTACAGGGGCTCGCCGAGGGAGCCGCTTTCCTTGGTGCGGTCCAGAACGGCGATCTTCTTGACAGAAGCGGGCAGGACCTTCATCAGGTATTCAACAGAGAAGGGACGATACAGGTGGCACTTGATGATACCGACCTTTTCGCCGCTTTCGATCATCTTGTTGATGGTCTCGTGAGCGACGTCGCAGGAGGAACCCATGGAGATGATGATCTTGTCAGCATCGGGGGCGCCTTCATACTGGAAGGGCTTGTAGGCGCGGCCGGTCAGCTTGGCGACCTGATCCATGCACTCTTCAACGATGGCGGGAACGGCGGCGTAGAAAGCGTTTCCGGCTTCACGGCCCTGGAAGTACACGTCGCTGTTCTGGGCGGTACCGGCCTGATGAGGATGCTCGGGATTGAGGGCGCGGGCACGGAACTCATTGACCTTGTCCCAGGGAACCAGAGACTTGATCTCTTCGTAGCAGTTTTTGGTGTCGATGGCGTCGATCTTCTGGATTTCATGGCTGGTGCGGAAACCGTCAAAGAAATGCAGGAAGGGGACGCTGCTCTTCAGGGTGGCCAGATGGGCTACCAGAGCCATATCATGGGCTTCCTGAACGCTGTTGCTGGCCAGCATGGCGAAACCGGTCTGACGGCAGGCCATAACGTCACTGTGATCTCCGAAAATGTTCAGAGCGTGATAGGCCAGAGCACGGGCGCTCACGTGGAACACGGCGGGAGTGAGCTCGCCGGCGATCTTGTACATATTGGGGATCATCAGAAGAAGACCCTGGGAAGCGGTGAAGGTGGTGGTGAGAGCACCGGCGGAAAGAGATCCGTGCACGGCACCGGCAGCACCGGCTTCACTCTGCATTTCGGCGATCTTCACGGTCTGCCCGAACAGATTCTTTCTGTCATGGGCGGCCCATTCATCAGCAACTTCCGCCATGGGGGAGGAAGGAGTGATGGGGTAGATGGCTGCCACATCGCTGAACGCATAAGCGACATGGCTGACGGCAGTATTACCGTCGACGGTCATTTTGATTGCCATGGATTTGCCTCCTTGTTTAGTATGGCTTGTATGTCGCTTTCCTTCCGGAAAACGATCCAGCGAAAGCAAGCTTCCGCTACTTACCCAATTGATAATTATATACTTTTATAAGGCGGATTGTCAAGGGCGGCAGAGGTCATAATTGGGGATAAACCCGTATAAAAACAGATATTCCGGCAGAAATATACAGAATAAGGAATGAATACAAAAAAAGCGCACCGGGGCGGCGCGCTTTGAACGGGAATACAGTGTTATCTGTGATCCTGCATATACCTGAAAAAGTCCTCTTTGAAGACGGGCTTTGAGAAGTAATAGCCCTGGCAGAGAGAGTTTCCGTAACGTTTGAGGTATTCAAGCATCGTGTCATTTTCAACACCCTCGAAGCAGACATTCACATCTGTCCGGGAGGTGCTTCCGATCAGGGCGGTGGTGAACACATCATAATCGGAGCGGCTGGAGATGCCGGTGACGAAGTTGCGGTCCAGCTTGATCTCATCCACCACCAGGTTGAACAGCAGATCCAGCGTGGAGTAGCCGGTGCCCATATCGTCCAGCGCCACTTTGATGCCGCAGGCGCGAAGGGCATCGATCCTGTCTTTCAGGAACTTGCTGTCCAGCTCTTTGCAGCGCTCTGTCACCTCCAGCACGAGATCCTGCGGGGGATAATCCTCCTGCGCGAGGATATCCTGTACGCTGCGCAGGAAACTGTCGTTCTGCAGCTGGAGGGCGGTGATATTGACATTGATCTTGAAACCGGGGCACTGCTGCTTGAACTCCTTCGCGTCACGTACCGCCGTGAGGATGATGAACAGCCCCAGATCGAAGAAGCAGGCGTCACTTTCCAGGAAACCGATGAAACGGGCGGGATTGATCTCGCCGTCGATGGGACTGATGAAGCGCAGCAGCGCTTCCGCACCGTAAAGGGCGCCCGTCTGGGTATCAACGATGGGCTGATAGCGCAGATGGAAGCAGTCATGACCGGATACGGCGTTCTGGTGGATCTCGGAAAGCAGACTGATCTCTGTGCCGTCTGCGGTGCCGGGCTTCCTCTGATAGAACACCAGCTTGCCGCGGCTGATATTGATGCTGTCATCCAGGGCGCTGATCAGACAGCGGCGGATGATCTGCTGCTCCATGTCAAAGTCCTCGGGCACCTCAAAGGCGCCGCCGGCAACTTCCAGCGGGATGGGTGTGTCATTCAGACGCAGACTGTGGGAAAGAAGGAAGGAGATCTGATTGTAGTGCGCGGAGACCGCTTCTCTTGAGATGTCGGGGAAGAGGATGGAGAAGTTCTTTCCTTCGAAGCAGTAGACCTGTCCGTCCGCGGCTACGGAGTTTTCCAGCATTTCCGCGATCTGGCGCAGCAGCGAGTTGCCTTCGCTGTAGCCGTACAGCATATTGACGCGGCTGAAGTTGAGGATCTCAAGCTTTAGCAGGATCCCGCCCAGATGCTTCTCCAGACGGTGCTCCATGCGCTCGGACAGCATATTGAAATTGGGAAGACCGGTAATGGCATCGATCGTTTCTTCCAGCCCGTGATTGACAAGATAACCGGCGAAGATATCCGGTTCGCCGTCCTTGCCGTGGTAGATGGCCCCGTGACAGGAACAGGCGACATATTTGCCGTCGGGCGTGACCGCCCGGTAC
>PITV01000253.1 GCA_017577285.1 Clostridiales bacterium | reverse complement strand
GTCATTGCCTGGCTGGCCGGAGAGCAGTGGCGGCAGGACGTGTTCAAGAACGGCGGCGATATTTACTGTGCCAGTGCCAGTCAGATGTTCAAGGTTCCCGTAGTCAAGCACGGCATAAACGGGCATTTGCGTCAGAAAGGCAAGATTGCAGAATTGGCCCTTGGCTACGGCGGATCTGTCGGCGCTCTGAAAGCCATGGGTGCTCTTGATATGGGTCTTTCCGAGGAAGAACTGCAGCCGCTGGTGACAGCCTGGCGGGACTCCAATCCCAATATAACTAAGTTGTGGTGGGCTGTGGATAAGGCTGCAATGACCGCCGTGAAGAACAAAACGGTCACGGAAACACACGGACTGCGTTTCTGCTGCAAGAGCGGATTCCTGTTCATTACCCTTCCCTCGGGCAGACAGCTGGCCTATGTGAAACCGCGTATCGGTGAAAACCAGTTCGGTTCCCCGGCCATTACCTATGAAGGCGTCGGTGCCACAAAGAAGTGGGAACGGCTCGAGTCCTATGGGCCGAAATTCGTGGAAAACATTGTTCAGGCTACTTCCCGGGATATCCTCTGTTATGCCATGCACACGCTCCGCAACTGTGACATCGTGGCGCATGTGCATGACGAACTGATCATCGAAGCGGACCCCAAAGTATCGCTCGAAGCGATCTGTGAGCAGATGGGTCGCACCCCGCCATGGTGCCCTGGGTTGATCCTGCGGGCAGACGGATACACAACTCCGTTCTACAAAAAGGACTAATTCTACCAAACTGCATCAAAAAAAACATAAAAGTTTTCGTTCAGAGCGGCAGCTCGCCTCCAGTGGATAACAGGAGCCGGGTTACCGCTCTGAATCTTTTATGAGGAGGAACACCGATATGTTCCACGTTACAGCGAAGCTCGATAAGAGCACACCGATTCGCATCGGAATCACCCCGGGTAATGTCTTTACCCACTGCTGCCGCAGCGGCGAGGAAGTCCCCGTTAATCTTGCCGCTGTTCTTCAGAACAAGCACTTCACCCCCGGCCGCTTCTATGCGGGAACCACGCTGGAGGACGGAAGCACAGTCCAGATCCCCATTACAGACCGCAATGTGCGTAACTTCTGTATCGCCTGCGGCAAGGAAATTGAAGTCGACCTTTCCGATTTTGAAGGCGATGAAGATTTCGATGTTTACACCGATGAGGTGCTGTGTGACGAATGCGCGGAAGAACTGGAGGAAGATGACGATGATGAATGAACTGATGCCCACCAACGGAATGATCCAGGTCAACTATGAAGGAACACAGCCCACTGTGTCCGGCCGGGACCTGCACGCCGCGCTGGAAGTAAAGACCGCCTATAAGGATTGGTTCCCCCGCATGTGCGAGTACGGTTTTATCGAAGGTCAGGACTTTTGCTCAAATTTGAGCGAAAGTACCGGCGGCCGCCCTTCTACGGATCATATGCTCACCATTGCTATGGCGAAGGAACTGTGCATGATCCAGCGCACCGAGATCGGCCGAAAATTCCGGCAGTACTTCATCAAGGTGGAAGAAGCCTGGAATACCCCGGAAATGGTACTGCACCGCGCCAATGAAATCCTTCACCGTCAGCTGCAGAGCAAGATCGCCGAAATCAGCAAACTCGGTGAAGCGCTGGCCATCAAGGACCAGCAGATTGCGGAGATGCGCCCGAAGGTCACTTACTACGATGTGGTTCTGCAGTGCAGGGACGTCGTTCCTATCACTGTGATCGCCAAGGATTATGGCTGGAGCGCCAAGCGTATGAACCAGTACCTGTATGAAAAGCGGGTGCAGTTCAAGCAGGGCGGCAAGATTTGGATCCTGTATCAGAAGTACGCCGAAATGGGATACACCCAGACCCGCACCTTTACCTACGATGAGGACCGGCACTGTGACGTGCACACCTATTGGACGCAGAAGGGCCGCCTGTTTATTTACAACCTGCTCAAGGCAGACGGCATCCTGCCGGTAATCGAGCGTGACGGTGTATGAAGATCGACAGATATAACGTGGAAGGATACCCGGACCCTACTACCCATGACGCCCTGACAAACATCGAGGTCCTGAACCGGAAAGCCCGGTTCAGGCCTGTGGTGTATGTATGTTCCCCGCTTTCGGGCGACATCGAAGGGAATCAGGTTGCAGCCCGCAGGTACTGCCGCTTTGTCGTGGATTCCGGAGGCGTGCCGATTGCGCCACATCTTCTTTTTCCGCAATTCATGAACGATAACGATCCCGCCGAGCGGGAATTGGCTCTGTTCATGGACATCGTGCTCCTGACAAAATGCGCGGAGCTGTGGGTATTCGGCAGTACGGTTTCAAAGGGTATGGCCCGGGAAATCGAAAAGGCCGAAAGCAGGCAGATGCTGATTCGCTACTTCACTTCCGAATGTGAGGAGGTGCTCTCATGAGAGATTTGAAAATCGCCTACGGAAATAACCGTCAGGCAAAGACCTGGGTCAATAAAACGATTACGCTTCCAGAACTGAAGGAACGGCTGCGTGTCCCTGTCCGGACGACAGAATCGGTTGAAGAATACGCGCAGATGAACAAGGGTGAACGGGACGGCATCAAGGATAAAGGCGGCTTTGTCGCAGGCGCCCTTCGCGGAGGCCGACGGAAAACAGATACGGTTGAATGCCGTTCCATGCTTTCCCTGGACGGCGATCACATTCCACCGGAATTCCTGACAGGCTTTGAAGAAAACTGCCCGTATGCAGCACTGTTGTACACCACGCACAGCCACACCCCGGAGAATCCGCGTGCTCGCATCGTGATTCCGCTCACCCGGGATGTAACGCCGGAAGAATTCGTAGCTGTCGCCCGGTACACTGCGCAAGCCCTCGGAATCGAGTATTTTGACGAATGCTCCTACCGGCCGAACCAGATGATGTATTGGCCCAGCACTCCGCTGAACGGTGAGTATGTGTTTAAGACGGTAGAAAAGGCCTGGCTGGATCCGGACGCTGTGCTGCGGGCACATCCGGAATGGCATGATCCGACACAGCTGCCGACATCTTCCCGGGAAAGCCGGGCAACGACGGTTACCGATAAAAAGGTACAGGATCCGCTGACCAAGGAAGGCCTCGTGGG
>PITV01000252.1 GCA_017577285.1 Clostridiales bacterium | reverse complement strand
GGGACACACTGGCGATATTGCGTGTGATCATTATCATCACATGGAAGCGGATGTGAAAATGATGGCGGAGCTTGGATTGAAAAGTTACCGCTTTTCGGTTTCCTGGCCCCGCATTTTTCCGAACGGAACCGGGGAAGTGAATGAAAAGGGCGCGGCGTTTTATGATCGTTTGATCAATGAACTGCTGAAATACGGTATCCGTCCGATGATGACTCTGTTCCATTGGGATTATCCATCCGCTTTGCAGAAAAAGGGCGCGTGGCTGAATGATGAAAGCCCGGAATGGTTCAGACAGTATGCCGCATTCTGCGCGAAACGTTATGGCGACCGGGTGAAAGACATGATCACCTTTAACGAGCCGCAGTGTATCATTGGGAATGGATATAAAACCGGCAAATTCGCGCCGGGATACCAGATGAGCGATGCTGAAATCACGGTGATGATCCATAATCTGCTGATATCACATGGTCTTGCTGTCAAGGAAATCAGGGAAGCATACAGCGATATTCGTGTCGGATATGCACCCTGCGGTTTTTCTGCGGAACCTGTTTCAGACAGTCCGGAAGATATAGAGGCGGCACGCAAGGCATACTTTGACGGCACAAACACAGGCTTTGGCGTAAGCTGGTGGAGCGATCCTGTTGTTCTGGGAAGATATCCGGAGGATGGACTTGTAGAAGTTGAGAAATATCTGCCCGCGCAATGGAAAGAAGATATGAAGACTATCTGTCAGCCCCTTGATTTCTATTGCCAGAATATCTACTTTGGCGATTACTTCCGTGCAGGAGAAAAGGGACCTGAGATGGTCAGAAAGGATCCGGGACATCCAAGATCTGCTTTCGGGTGGTATCTGAATCCAGAGGCTCTGTACTGGGGGCCCAAATTCCTGTATGAGCGATATAAACTTCCGTTTATTATTACGGAAAACGGTATTGCCGGTCTTGATTTTGTTCATCTGGATGGAAAAGTGCATGATCCGCAGAGAGAAGACTATCTGCACCGCTGTCTGCTTTGGTATAGAAAGGCAGCGGAAGATGGCGTGGACGCGATCGGTTATTTCCAGTGGAGCCTGATGGATAATTTCGAATGGACCAGCGGCTATGGCCAGAGATTCGGTATGGTTTATGTGGATTATGCTACTCAGCAAAGGATCATTAAGGATTCTGGCTGGTGGTACAAAAAAGTGATCGAAACGAATGGTGATAACCTGTAAAACAGGAAAAGGGGCGGCATGATCCGCTCCTTTTTGCTGTTAAGCAAATTCTTTTCTTTGTGCACTTTTACTATGAACGTTATTCCAAGAATGCGAGATGAATACGGTGCTATTAAGCCCAAAATCTTACTGCATGCCGCAGTCATCCCGGTCGATGCGGTGATCAGCTGATGTATATCCTCTGTTGAAAGCCATATTGATCTCACGTAATTCACGCTTTCCGTCTATATAATCCTGATACATTTCGATGATCCCGGGCATGCAGCCATCGCAGGCTCCTTCAATATTTCCGATAGAATCAGCAACGATCTGTTCACGCTGCTCCCGTGTGGTATCTTTGATCAGAAAACTCATTATGTTTCTTCCTCCAAGGATGGTTTTTTAACTGAAAAATGACGATATATTATGATTTGCAGGTAAAAGGCAGGCCGTAAAAACAGCCTGCCTTTTGAGATGAGCATCAATCAATGGAAACTTTTACATGGATCGATCTTCCTGTGCCTTCAGGCAGAGGAACGACCTGCCCTTCAACGTCTTTGCCGTCCACATTCAGGGTGATCTTTCCTTTTTCACCGCCGGCATGATTTTCGATCTCGATCTCATAACTGTTGCCGCGGAATTCACGATGGATACGTAGATCCTTGATTTCGGCAGGCAGACAGGGATCCAGCATCAGGCCGTCAAACTGGGGCTTGATTCCCAGAATGCCCTGAGATATCGCAAAGAAGTTCCAGGCGGATGTTCCGGTAAGCCAGCTGTTCTTTGCTTCGCCGGGGAGAGGAGCTTCCTTTCCGTTAATGGTCTGAGCATACACATAGGGCTCTGTACGGTGCAGCTTCTGATCCTTGATATAGGCAGGGGCGATCTTCTTGTACAGTTCAAAAGCGCGGTCACCGTGTCCGAGAACCGTTTCACCAAGCATGATCCAGGGATTGTTATGGCAGAACACACTGCCGTTCTCCTTGAATCCGGGAGGATAGGAGCTGACTTCGCCGAGTTCCAGATGATACTTTGTATAGCAAGGATAAAGCAGAACAACACCGTGTTCAAATTCCAGGTATTTTTCGGTACTGTCCATGGCTTTCTGAGCAAGACCGTTGTCCTTGCCGATGCCGGCCATAACGCACATGCCCTGCGGCTCGATGAAGATCTTACCTTCTTCACATTCGCTGCTGCCGACTTTGTTTCCAAGCGCGTCATAAGCGCGGACGAACCATTCTCCGTCCCAGCCTGCAGTTTCAACAGCGTGAGTCATGGCTTCCTTTTCGTTCATGGCAAAGTCAGCCTCAGCCTTATCGCCCTTCATTTCAAAAATGCGTGCGTAATCATCTGCAACGCTCACATACATGCCCGCGATGAAGACGGATTCGGCAATACCGGTGTCATTGTTTGTAACGGTCTGGAAAGACTCACCCGGTTCTGCAGAGAAGCAGTTCAGATTCAGGCAGTCATTCCAATCGGCACGGCCGATAAGGGGGAGACCGTGGGGACCTTTATGCTCTGCGATGTAACGGAAAGAACGGCGGAGATGCTCCAGCATGATATCAGCTTTCGCGGGATCATTGTCGAAATCGACCATTTCATCCAGAATGGTGGTATCGCCGCTTTCCTTGATATATGCCGCTACAGCAAAAATCAGCCAAAGAGGATCATCGTTGAATCCGCTGCCGACGCCTTCGTTGCCGCGTTTGGTCAGGGGCTGATACTGATGGTAGGCGCTTCCGTCCGGGAACTGGGTGGCGGCGATATCCAGAATACGCTCACGGGCGCGCTCAGGAATGAGATGAACAAAGCCGAGAAGATCCTGGCTGCAGTCACGGAATCCCATTCCGCGGCCGATACCGCTCTCGAGTAAGAGGCGCTGCGGCTCATATTGAAGGTAACCATGCACTGATACTGATTCCAGATG
>PITV01000251.1 GCA_017577285.1 Clostridiales bacterium | reverse complement strand
GGCCGATGGAGAGCACGAGGCCCTTCGCATTCATGGCACGCAGTTGTTCCAGCGTGACATCATAAGGCACGATCTCACTGTATACTCCGCCCTTGCGGATCTTTCTCGCGATGAAACTGTTTTCTCTGCCGCCCAGGTCAACCACGGCGATCATATTTCTTGCCATAATCCATACCTCCAGTAAGAATCGGGATCGCAGTCATTATAGTACAAATCGTTCGCTGTATCAATAGAAAATCAAGGAAATTTCAAGCATAAATGTTATATTTTTATGAATAAATGCATAATTTCATTGTTTGTACGAATGATTTTATATGTTTCACAATTATTGTTCGTATATATTGAAAAAGAAAACGCGGAGAAGGTCTCCCCTCTCCGCGGACAGTCATTCCTGATCTTTGCTTTACCGCTCAATGTTCACAGTTTTCTGCAGCCGGGAGCGGCAAAGACAGTTTACAGATCGCTGAAAAGATCCTTTTCATATACGCCTTCCGCGATCAGACCGCGCATGGCATCGATAACAGCCTGCTTATCCTGAGCATAGGTCACGCCGAACCAGGTATCCTTGGTCTCCAGCACCTTCACGCTGACCTTTCCCTCACGGAGCAGCTGCCCGATGAAGATGGGCAGCAGATACTCGCCCTTGAGCGGATTGGAAAGATCCTTGAAGAAATCAGTGAAACCATTCTCCAGCACAGGCAGGAAATCGGGGGTCAGGCCCCAGAAGTTCATGCTCACGTAGCTTTCAGGATCAATGGCAGCGCCGTTGGAAGCGGCTCCGGCAACACCGTTTTCGCAGGTCTTTACGATATCGCTTGTTTCCACAACATCTGTCAGATATGCCCTGTCATCCACCTTGCATACGCCGCGGGTAACGCCGCCATTATCCGACAGGGTGTTCTTCAGGATGAAGCCCGCCATGCAGAAGTTCATGCCTTCGCAGGAGGATACCAGCGCGTCATGCACCACGGTGTAGGCAGTCTTTCCGTAATAATCATCCGCGTTGATCACAGCAAAGGGCTCGTTGATGACATCCTTCGCCGCCAGAATGGCCTGACCGGTCCCCCAAGGCTTTGTGCGGCCCGCGGGCAGAGAAACGCCGGCCGGAAGGTCCTCCAGGCTCTGGAAGGCATACGCCACTTCCACACCCTTCCGGGCACAGAGCTTTTCGATGCGGTCACCGATCACCTCACGGAAATCCTTCTCGATATCCTTGCGGATGATGAACACGATCTTGTTGAAGCCCGCCTTGATGGCATCATGGATGGAATAGTCCATAATGATCTCACCGCAGGGCCCGATAGGTGCCAGCTGCTTGATGCCGCCGCCGAAACGGCTGCCGATGCCCGCCGCCATAATGACAAGAGATGTCTTCATAAGTCTGTATGCTCCTTATCTAAACAAATTATTGATAACGGTTTCAGATCTTCCAGATGTCTTTCGCGTATTCCTTCACAGTGCGGTCGGAAGAGAAGGGGCCGGCGCCCGCCACACAATAAAGGCACTTTTTCGCGAAATCGATCTCATTCCGGGTATCACGGATCGCCTGCAGTTTGGTTTTGAGATAGCTGTCAAAGTCAAGGAACAGGTAGTAATGATCGGGCTTATGCCATGAAGCACCCTTCAGCAGGCTGTCATACAGTTCCTGCAGGCCGCCGGTCTCATCTTTCACAGTGCCATCGATGAGGGCGTCCGCCACCCGTTTCAGCACTTTGTTCTTTTTGTACAGTTTCGCGCTGCTGTAATCCGGTTTCACCTGTTCGATATCGGCAAGAGTCGCGCCGAAAATGTAATTGTTCTCACGCCCGCTCTGCTGCACGATCTCGATATTGGCCCCGTCAAAGGTGCCCAGGGTGACCGCGCCGTTCAGCATGAACTTCATGTTGCCGGTGCCGCTGGCCTCGGTGCCCGCGGGAGAGATCTGCTCGCTGATATCGGCGGCGGGGATGATCTTTTCGGCATAGGAGCAGTTGTAATTCTGCACGAACACCACCCGCAGCTGATCCTTCATGTCAGGATCGTTATTGATGATCTCAGCAACGGAATTGATGAAATAAATCACCGATTTGGCCCGCACATAGCCCGGCGCGGACTTGGCGCCGAAGATGAACGCCACAGGCGGCAGATCCCTGATCGTGCCGTCTTTGATGCCATAATAGATCGCCAGGATGGAGAACGCGTTCAGCAGCTGCCGTTTGTATTCATGCAGCCTCTTCACCTGCACATCGAATACGAAATGCTCCGGTATGTCGATGCCTTCCTTCGCGCGGATGTACTCCGCCAGCTGGCGCTTCTTCTCCCTCTTGACTTCAATGAAATCCCGGGCCAGGCCGTCATCGATCTGATCACGCAGTTTTTTCAGCCGGTCGGCGTTCTTAATGAATCCGGAACCGATGCGTTTTTCAATGAGCGCCGTCAGTTCGGGATTGCACAGGCCCAGCCAGCGCCGGGGCGTGATGCCGTTGGTCTTGTTGGAGAACATTTCCGGCCACAGATCATACCATTCCTTCAGCACATCATCCTCAAGGATGCCAGTATGGATCCTCGCCACGCCGTTGACGGCATGACCGCCGAACATGGCCAGATAAGCCATATGCACCGTATTGCCCTGCAGAAGGAGCATACGTTCCAGCCCCTTCGTGATATGCATCCTGCGCAGCTGCGCTTTCTGCAGCGCGGAAAGTTTACGGATGACCGCGCACATATCAGGCGAGACAGACGCCAGCATAGAGATATCCCACTTTTCCAGCGCTTCCGCCATGACGGTGTGATTGGTGTAGGCAAAGGTCGCTTTTGCGATCTCAAAGGCCTTGTCGAAGGACACGCCCCGCTCTCCCAGCAGCATGATCAGCAGCGGGATGGACATGGTGGGATGGGTATCATTCAACTGAACTGCGTTAAAGGCCGGGAACAGGGAATAATCCGCCCCGTGATGCCTTTCGAAATTGCGCAGAAGATCCCACAGCGTGGCATAGCACATCACGAACTGCTGACGGACGCGGAGCTGCTTCCCTTCCTTTTTGCTGTCATTGGGATAGAGCAGTTTCACGATATCCTCCGCCCCGTTCTTTCCGGCGGCGGCCTTTCCGTAATCCTGCTCATTGAACAGTTCAAAATCGATGGGTTTCAGGCTTTCCGTCTGCCACAGGCGCAGGGTGCCGATGCAGCTGCCCTGCCC
>PITV01000250.1 GCA_017577285.1 Clostridiales bacterium | reverse complement strand
GAGCTGCAGGACGTGACAGGCCAGCTTCTTGCCAGCGGCGCCGACATCGTGGAGATGAATACCGTCCGCAAACGGCTCTCCGCCGTCAAGGGCGGACGGTTCGCCCAGCGCTGCGCTCCGGCGCGTGTGGAGGCGGTGGTGCTGTCCGACGTGCTGGGCGATCCGCTGGATATGATCGCCTCCGGCCCCGCTTATCCCGATTCCTCCACCCGCGAGCAGGCCATGGCGATCATCAGCCGCTATCATCTGTGGCTCAGCGAGAACGCCATAGCCCTGATGGAGAAGGAAACGCCCAAGACGCTGGAAAATGTGACCACCTTCGTGACCGGCAGCGTGAAGCAGCTTTGCAGATCGGCTGAGCGGGTATGCCGTGAGCTGGGCTACGAACCTGTTTTTCTGACCGACTGTCTCAATTGTGAAGCCCGTGAGGCGGGAAGCTTTCTGGCTGCCGTTGCCCGCTCCCATCAGGATACGGACAGGTCTGTAGCCTTCATCGCCGGCGGGGAAACGGTGGTCCATCTGAAGGGCAAGGGAAAGGGCGGTCGCAATCAGGAGATCGCCCTCGCCGCAGCTGCCGGCATCGGCGGATGCACGGATACCTGCGTATTCTCTGTCGGCTCTGACGGCACGGACGGCCCCACAGACGCGGCGGGCGGCTTTGCCGATGAAAACACGGAGAAACTGCTGAAAGAACAGGGGATCGATATTGCCCGCGTGCTGGAGAACAATGACGCCTATCACGCCCTGCAGAAAGCGGACGGGCTCATCGTGACAGGCCCCACCGGCACCAATGTGAATGACCTGAGCGTGGTACTGATCAGGCGCTGATAACGACCCGGACACAGAGAAAAGGCACCCTTTCCGGGTGCCTTTTCTGTTTGCTGTGTATTTATTATTTCCGGGCGTCCTTTATTCTTCCCATTCCGCCTCTATATCCGCTTTTCCCGCGTTCTGCAGCGCCTTTTTCGCGATGGAGAAGGAATATCCCCTGCGGACCAGCGCGTTGATGAGCTTCCGCTCGTCATCCTGACGTCTCAGCAGTTTTCTTGCCTGCTCTGTGGCCATTTCCAGTTCATCCTCCTCTGAAAAGGCATTCAGCGCCTGTCTCGCGGTCTCCTCATCCACGCCCTTCATGCGCAGTTCCTGCCGGATGCGGTTGCGCCCCAGCTTCTGCGCCCGGGCGTCCACCCACAGCCCCGCGAAACGGCTGTCCTGCAGAAACCTGTTTTCCTCCAGGGTGAGGATGACCCTGTCGATAGCTTCCTGCTCATAGCCGCAGGTCTGCAGGCATTTGATGACCTCGCCCCTGCTCCTTTCTCTTCCCTCCAGATATTTGACCGCCCGATCCAGCGCGGGACGGTATTCGACAGTCCTGCGCCAGGCATTGTAGGCTTTCGTGTCCAGCTGTCTGCCGGGATACAGCTTCCGCATTATGTACAGGGCATGGGGGATCCGCAGGATTTTTCCGCTCTCCAGTGTTACCCGGGCGCAGCCGCCCTTGCGGATGACCGAAACGATGGTATCTGTCATGTTGAAATCCTCTTTATCCGTATCGCCGGAAGCTCAGCCGATCAGTTCCCGGATCAGATCGCCGTTCAGGTCTGTCAGCACTCCGCGCCGTGCCTCCGACGCGCCGGAGGTGAGCAGCACAAAGCCGCGGCCCCGGACGGGATTATAGAAAATGCCGTGGACCGCCCCGTAGGCCAGCCCCTGATGGCCGTAAATGGTGCAGGGGGAAATGGTCTCATCCTTCAGCACGAAGGTGCCGAGCCCCTGGGAAAGGTTGAAAGCGCGCTCCCCGAAGGGGACGATCACGCGGCGCATCTCTTTCAGGGTGCTCTCTTTCAGAAAACCGGGGACCAGCAGGGCGTGACCGATGACGCCCAGATCGCCGGCGGTGATGCACAGGTTCCCGTGAGCCAGGGCGTAGTGATGCTCCGGATCGGTCCCTTTGACGGGGAGGGGGCGGCGGAGCCGTTCTTCCGCGTCATAGCAGGGAACCTTTGACGCGGGCAGGATACGCCACGCGTCCGCCAGTTTTCCGCCCATCAGCTGCGGATAGAATCCCGCCCTCACGCCCAGCGGGCTGAAGACCACCCGGTCCATCAGTTCATCGAACCGCATGCCTGTGATGCATTCCAGCACGCAGCCGATGATCCCGGCGCCCAGGTTGGAATACTCCCACTTTGTGCCCGGAAGATGATCGCAGAAACTGTCTCCCTTGAGGATATCCGTCAGCGGGCCGCCCTTCTCCAGCAGCTCGAAATAGGAAGCGCCGTCCCGGATGCCGGCAGTATGGGAAAGCAGCATTCGCAGGGTGACGGGCGTATCCGGGGCCTCCGGGTGGCGGACAGGGAAGGGCAGGACGGAAGAGATATCCGCGTCCAGATCCAGCGCGCCGTCCTCCCACAGCTTCATCACGCAAAGCGCCGTGACATGCTTGCTGACGGACGCGGTGCGGAACAGGGTATCCTCTTCCACAGGAACGCCCTTTCTGGCCCAGCCCCAGCTGCAGACGCGCTCCAGACCGTTTTCATCGAACAGGGCCAGCGACGCGCCGAAGACCCTGTACTTGCGCAGGATATGCTCCACGCCCTCCGGCAGCGTTTCACCGCCGGGGCGCTTCCCGGTCCTTTTGAATTTCAGCAAAAAGCGGTAGATGCCCCAATGATTCATAATTGCTCCGTATTCTGCCCGGCTGTCTTTCTGCTCTTTATGCGCCGGACGATCAGATGTCCGCAGCCCGCGATCACTAACAGGATGCTCAACGCCTGAGAGACACGGATGCCCGTGTTTCCGATATACAGGCTGTCGGTGCGAAGACCCTCGATCACCGACCGTCCCAGTCCGTACCATACCAGATACAGCACAGACAGGGTGCCTCTGGCGCGCTCCTTCCTTCCATACAGGAACAGGAGGATGAATCCTGTCAGATCCCAGACGGACTCATAGAAGAATGTGGCCATGTGCCATATGCCGTCTATATGTACGGCAACGGGGAAAAACTGCAGGGCGGTGTCCGTCACCTCGTATCCGTAGGCCTCGCCGTTGGCGAAATTTCCCCAGCGCCCGATGGCCTGAGCCAGGATCAGAAAGGGGGCCACGATGTCGCTGAGCGTGAAGAAATTCACTTTTCTGTGCCTTGCGTACAGGAGGCCTCCGATGATGCCGCCGATAAC
>PITV01000249.1 GCA_017577285.1 Clostridiales bacterium | reverse complement strand
GTGGAATAATGTGTGGATCAGCTTTGCCATCGGCGCCGCGGCTTCCACGATCGGCAGTTATGCAGTAGGTGTGTTCTTCTCATCCAGTTACTATTTCCCGTCCCAGATCGCCGCGAAGGAGATCGCTGAAAAGAACATCGACCATTCTGCCATGTATTTCGCCGTGCAGGGATTGGCTACGCAGTTTGCCAGTGCCATCGGCGTGAATCTGATCTACATGAATCTGGTCAACAGGAATGTGACTCTCTTCGGTCACGAAGGCGGGCAGTTCCTGCTGGTGCCCGCTATTGCAGGTGTTCTGATGATCGTTGCCTTCGGTCTTTCCTTCCTCATGAAACGGGACGGAACTTCCGACTGACAGAGAGAAGAAAATGCTGTTTTTCCGGTTCTTTAAGTGCACATCATACCTGCCTATGCGCGCTGTTTACGGGCTTCGTGTGAGAGGAAAGGAGAATCTGCCTTCTCATCCGTATATCCTTGTGGCGAATCATAACGCAAAGGTAGATCCTCTGCTGATCAATCTGGCATTATTCAGAAAGCGCATCTACTTTCTTGCCGCGCAGAAACTGTTTGAATGTCCGGCTGTTTTGCAATGGATGCTGAGGCAGGTGGGCTGTCTGCCATCGATCTCTCCGGTCGTGGATTCAGACAACCTGTATGAAACAGCATGCACGCTGAAACGCAACGAGATCATCGGTTTCTTCGCACAGGGAAAGATCTACGGGGACATATCCGGTTTTAAGACCGGTGCTGTTGTACTGGCTTTGAGAACAGGATTTCCTGTTGTGCCGGCCTATGTTTCATCCGCAGGCGCATTCAGGGGAAGAAGCAGGGTCAATTTCGGGGAGCCCATTGTGTGTGATATAACACAGTCGGGAAACGCGGAATACATCAATGAACTGAATGAGCAGATCAGGAAACAGGTCATTATGCTGTCGCAGCAGTAAAGGAGGAATACACTATGTACGATGATGAGTTTGATGATGAAAAGACCCCATATGAAAACGATGATAAACCTGTCAAGGGAAAGCCCGGAGCAGCAATCACATGCATGATCCTCGGTATCTGCTCAGTATCCATCTGGGAAAGTCCCTTTATCACATCGATCCCGTGCCTGATCATGGGAATCATCGCGGTCACTATGGCAAACCGTCTGCAGGAAAGCACAGATGTGCGTTTCCATGGTTTCCTTAAAGCCGGAAGAATCACCGGAATCATCGGTATCATTATTTCGGCATTGTACACGCTTATCATGACACTTTCTTTTGCCGGAATGTGCAATTGATCCTGATATGACCGATCAGAACAGAACGGAGGACAAGTATGCCTGATAATCAGTTCGCGTTTCAAAACGCCCCGGCTCAGGCTTCGGCTGAAGGGCCCGGTACAGCTAAAAAGACGGCAAATACTGCGCAGATCGGCCCCAAAAAGACGGTTCATGCGGCACCGGTGATTAAGATCAAACATACGGTCGATGAAATGCTGAAAAGGGCAGACGGCGATATCGAAGCCGGTTTCTTTGATCTGGCAAAAGATGAGGCCGGACAGGTGATAGCGCAGGAACCGGACAACTGTCATGCCCTCATTATCATGCTCATGGCCGATATGAAGGTAAACGATGTCGATCAGCTTAAAGAGCAGCCCCGTCCGCTTGAGACAAGTCCATACTATCAGCGGATCATTGATACAGGTGATGCCTCATATGCCGGGTTCCTGCGTGAAGCAAACCGGGTCATCTGTGATAAACTGAACGAGAACTGGAAAGAGGAGATGGATAAGGTCCGCTATGCTCTTCATCAGGCTCAGGTCGTTCCGGATGTCCGTGCCGCCGAAGAAATACTGAAAGAAATTCCGTCATTTCCTGCCTCTGATGAACTGAGAGATGAATGCCGTCAAAAAAGAGAAGAGCTTACTCCTGATACATATGAACTGGCAATGACAAGAATGTCAGAGTATAAATGGGACAAAGCACGCTTTTTGTTCAAAAGTATCGAAGGATATAAGCAAAGCGGTATCTATATCACGGAGTGTCAGGAAAGTCAGAAAAAGGAAGAGCTTTATCAGACTGCCAGAGAGTATGAGGATCAGGGCAAGTTCCGTGAAGCATATGAGGCATTTATATCTCTGGGGTCTTACCGTCACAGCAAGGCACATGCGGATAAAGCAAAAAGGTATATCCGCGGCAAAAAAGTGCGTGTTGTCGGCAAGAAGCATACAGGTGCAGCTTTTGTAAACACTTTACTGGCGGTGTTTTACAGCATCGGATGCGGTATCAGCTGCCCGGGCAGTTTCTGGATCAATATGCTCTGGGGCGTCCCGCTTGTCATCGTGTCGCTTGTTCTTTCTATTTTGAGATCGCGTTTTAAGAACCCGAAACGCCTGTGGCTGACAATGGGAATCACATTTGCAGCCTTTATCGCGCTCATTTCTTTCGGCGGGATCACATACGGCTCAGATGATGCGGTGTTTTCAAGCATATTCTACTTCCTTGCGACAGTAGCGCTCCTCATCTGATATAATAGATTATCCATTTAACTGACAGAAACCACGAAACATAAAAGCGCAGGCTTGAATGCCTGCGTTTTTGCTTATGTTGCAAAATGTACTGCCGGATCGGCTTTTTTCTTTACTTTGAATGTGCGTAGATATGCTTTTCGATCTTCCGGGATCCTGTAACTTTCACAGGCTTTTTGAATGGTTTTATTGTTTGTCCATGGATCCAGCCTGTGGCTCTCAATGAATGGGATTGCTGAATCCCACTGCTTGATGAGAGCCTCCGCGAACAGCCATGCAGTCATGATATTCACATAGTACTCCTCTGAACGCAGATCTGCCGTAAGATCAAGATATTCTGTTCTGAAATCCTCTTCAAGATAATTCTCCATAAGGATCCGCATACCGCATCGGCGGGTAAAGGGCATATCAGATAATATCCACTCACGGACTCTGACAATAAGTTCGGCGCGGTGTTTCCTGAAACAGGCTGGATTTATTGAGTCATTCACTGCCCAGTTATCAATGTACGGAATGAAACGTTCAAGCTCCCGGATGCAATCCTGATAATCTTTGATCCGGTTGATAAAAGCCGCGTGGAGGCAGTTCTCTTCATGATAGTAATGGGGAAGGGAAGACATGAATTCGCGTATGACCTGCTCGTCACAGATCTCTTTTGAAATCTTCTTAAACGCGGGTGAACGG
>PITV01000248.1 GCA_017577285.1 Clostridiales bacterium | reverse complement strand
ATTCTGGCAGAGTTCTTTGATGCCTTTGTGGAAGAGAAGCTGATTCAGCCCACCTTCATCTACGACTATCCTGTGGAAATCAGCCCCCTGGCAAAGCGGAAGCCCAGCGATCCGGCTTTCACAGAACGTTTTGAATACTTCATCAATGCCACTGAGTTTGGCAATGCTTTCTCTGAGCTGAATGATCCCATCGATCAGCGTGAGCGTTTTGAAGCCCAGGCTGCTCTGAAAGCCCAGGGCGATGAGGAAGCCTGCGGTGTGGATGAGGATTTCCTGAACGCGCTGGAGATCGGTCTTCCCCCCACCGGCGGACTCGGCATCGGCGTTGACCGTCTGGTCATGCTGCTGACAAATTCCCCCACCATCCGCGATGTACTCCTCTTCCCCACCATGAAGCCGAGAGACTGAAAAATGAAAGATAACCGTTTTGTCTGCAAAGAGAATATCGTAAACCATTTCCGGTATCACTGGTATTTGTATGCACTGGCTCTGATCGCCGCCATCGTGATCCCTACGATCGTGTTCAGCGTATCAAATTATGAGTCTCCCGCTGATCAGCGCGTGGATTTCTTCTTTATCAATACCGGAAATTATGAAAGTCTTGTCAAACCCGTGTTTGACAGGATCGTCAGCGATTCTGCGGCTGAGAATGTCGAGAGCCTCACATATGAGTTCATCGATAATGATTCCTCCGGCACAATGGAGCAGGTGGTGAGCCTTCGCATAGCTGTGGGCGGTGAAAAGGATATCATTTTTTCCGATTCCACCATTTTTACCACTTATGCCGCGCAGGGAGTCTTCATTCCTCTTGAGAATGTGATCCCCGCTGAACTGCTGAGCAATCCCGCGATCAACAGCGGATATGTCTATTGTGAATCGGATGGGAATTCCCACCTTTACGGCATTCCCGTGTCTGTGCTTCCCGGACTTACCAATACACCGCCGTATCTTTTTGACAGCCTCTACATTTCCGTATACATCAATAACGGGAACGACAAGAATGTGATGGCCGTCATCGATCAGTTGATCGAATACGGCCTGACCTCGACGCCTGAAACCGAACAGCCGCAGTAAACACGGCAGTACAAACAGGAACCCGGCAGTCATCCGCCGGGTTCCTGTTTTATTCCGCTTTCCAGCCGTCCAGTACCTTCTCTTTTTCGTAATACGCGGCGCCTTCCGGTGACAGTATTCCTTCCATTGGATGGCGCAAGGACAGGTCTGACCGTTCCCCGCGGGTGCCGTACTCACACAGCCGTTCCGTCACAACTCTTTCCTCATCCCAGTCTTTGAATCCCCGCGGATCCACATGCTCATCCATTGTACAGTCAATAAAGGCGGTACGCGCATACCTGCGCCAAGGGCGCCCCAGATAGCCTGTACCCTCCCCTGTCAGGAGGCATTCGTGAAACACCAGGCCATATTTGCAATTCTCAGGTGTGTTCGCGGCAGTATAAAAACCGCCGTGTTCATTCATGTACAGCGTGCATTTTTCAAAGTAGCACCGGAAGGGGCCGAATATGAAATCCACATCGCCGCGGATAAAGCAATTCTCGAAATACTGACGCGAATGCACTTCGGGACAGTCCCCCACGCTTTCCACTCCCGCCGGTACCTTCCATGGCAGCGCGTCCTTTTGCACTTTCGGCATGGTGGGGCCGCAGAACAGCGTATCCTGATGAGCGATCATGCGCACATTCTTCCATACATCCCGGTCCCCTGCCGCATAGACTGCCACCGCCTGCCCGGCTGTCCTGCCGTCACCCGCATCATTTCTTACAGTTATGTCCTGCATCCGCACATCATTGCCGGTAACGAGCATCGTCCAGGAAAGAAAGGTTCCCTTCTCTTTCCCGTTCTCATCCTTATCCTTTGCGCATCCCGCGGCGGTTATAACGCATTTGTCAGCATCTGCGCCCCGGATCGTTATACCGTCCCGGTTTATGATGACCCGGCCCTCATACACACCGGGGCATATACTGATCACATCCCCCGCTGAAGCCGCGTCAACAGCAGCCTGGAGGGAAGTATGATCGCCTGTTCCGTCCTTCGCTACAGTGACGATCATAACAGTTTCACGCTTTCATCGGTATCCATCAGTTCCCCCTGCAGACCCGTGACGCGAACACCGCTCAGATCCACATTCGCGGCATTTCTGAGGAAAAATCCCCGTCTGTTCATCACAGGGCAGTCGTTCATCATGGCCGGTGTTCCGTCCGCGCCCTCGCTGTCCATCTCCACCAGCACGTTCTTCATGGTCACGCCTTCGATCGGCATCTCACTGAGTCCCCAGAAAAAGCCGGCGCAGGAAGTGCATCCGCGGCAGCTTACATCACTGATACGGACATCCCTCAGTCTGGGTGTGCGCTCATCGACGGGATAAGCTGCCTTATCCCACACATATTTCTCTTTCCCGCCTTTTCCGCAGTAATAGTACATGTTGAACACAAAGGCGCACATCACCCTTTCCATGATCAGATTGGTAAGCTGAATGCCTTCCACAACACCGCCGCGTCCCCTGCGCGTCTTCAGTCGGATGCCCCTGTCTGTTTCATAAAACACGCATGAATTGACCAGCACATTCCGGATATCGCCGCTCATCTCGCTCCCCATCACAACGCCTCCGTGGCCGTGCAGAAAGTGGCAGTTTTCAATAATGATCCGCTCACTGGGGCGCCTGTTCGCGGTATCCTCTGTTCCGCTCTTGATAGAGATGCAGTCATCCCCCACGTCGATGGTGCAGTCATGTATCCGCACATCCCGGCAGCAGTCGGGATCGATGCCGTCTGTATTGGGAGACACCGCAGGGTTGCTGATCCTCAGCCCGCGGATGATCACATCCTCACACCTGAGCGGATGCACGGTCCAGCAGGGAGAATTGATGAGATTCACATTTTCTATCGTCACATGGCGGCAATCCGCGAAGCATACCAGATACGGGCGCGGACGGGAAAGCTCCTTCGCTTTATGACGCTTCCACCAGTATTCCCCCTGCCCGTCAAGGGTGCCGTCTCCTGTGATCTTCACATTCTCCGCATTCTGGGCAAATACACAGGGACGGAATATCTCTCCGGGGATCCCTTCAAATTCCAGCATTTGCGGCGGATATGCTTTCTCATCCTGAATGAAAAGCAGTGTCGCTCCCGCCTGCACTTCCAGCGTCATATGGCTGTAAAGCCGGATGGAACCGGTGGGATAGATCCCTGCCGGAACCGTCAGTAT
>PITV01000247.1 GCA_017577285.1 Clostridiales bacterium | reverse complement strand
ATCTACACCCCCGCGGAAAAGCGGAAATTCGGCTATTATGTGCTGCCCGTGCTGTGCGGGCAGGAGTTCACCGGGCGCATCGAAGCGGCGGCGGACCGGAAAACAAATACCCTGATCGTAAAAAACATCTGGTTCGAGCCCGGCATACGCAAAACGAAGAAGCTGAAGGGCATGACCGGAAAAGCCGTGCAAAGGCTGGCAAGATTCAATGACTGCACAGCCATCGAAGACAGAAGCGGCGAGCTTTCATAAACAGAAACGGACGCATTGAGCAGGAACAGCAAACAGAAAGGCACACCATGAAAGATGACTGTATTTTCTGCAGGATCGCCTCGGGTGAAATAAGAGGTCTGAGGATCTGCGAGAACGGATACGCCCTGGCATTCCTTGACACCGCGAAGGACTATGACGGACATATACTGGTGATCCCGAAGGGGCACTTCACCGATATCATGGACTGTCCGGAGTATATCATGAAGCATGTGATGAGCATGGTGCAGGCGGTGTGCCGCCATCTGACGGAAGACTGCGGCTATGACGGGACGGATATCCTGTCCGCCTGCGGCGCCGCCGCGGGGCAGTCCGTTTATCACTGGCATGTGCACATCATCCCCCGCAAAAAGGATGACGGCCTCGGCGGCACCGGCGAATGGCCCTCCCCCGCGGGAGCGAAGGAAGACCTGATCCGGATGTGCGAAAAGCTCAGGATGCCGTGAAAAGGGAGTTTTTCATGAACGAACAGAAAGCGAAAAGATTCATCAGAGAAAACGCCAGGCCGGTGGACCTTGCCTGGTATGAATACGCGTTTGAAAACGGCTCTCCGGATGCTGTCATTGAGGCGCTGAAGGCGTTTCAGAACCCCGACGGCGGCTTCGGTCATGCCCTGGAGGCGGACTGCTGGAACCCCCTCTCCACCCCCATCGCCACCAATGACGCCGTCATCCGCCTGAACTTTGTGAACGCGCTGAACAGCGATCTGCCCATGGTGAAGGATATGGTGCGGTATCTGAAAAGCGGAGACGGCTTTGACGCGGAACGGAAGCGGTGGCAGTTCACCGCGGCGGGAAACAAAGACTGGCCGCACGCCGTCTGGTGGGAACTGAAAGAGGGGGCCGATCCCGTGACCGGGTTCAACCCCACCGTATCCCTTGCCGCCTTCCTCGCATGCTTCGGGGAGGATGACGGATATTACGCGGACATCGTGAAAGAGGGATTCGCGTATCTGGCGGAGCAGAAGACCCTCGGCAGCGATGACATCAAGTGTTTTCTCACCGCCCGGGATCTTCTGCTGAAAAGCGGAAAAACGGATATCATCGACCTCGGGGAGGCAAAGGTCACCCTGCAGAAGGTGATGCTCGCGAGCATCTGCCCCGATGTTTCCAAATACGGCGTGGAATACGCCGCCACCCCCTCCGATTTCTTCATCGGCCGGTATCTGGCGTATTATGCCCCGGATTTCGATGCCCTGATCAGAAATGAACGGGACAATCTGAAGAACATCCAGCTGCCGGACGGCGGTTTTGACATCTTCTGGCAGTGGTACACAGATTATCCTGAGGAATTCAGGCAGGCGCGGGACATGTGGCGCCCGAAGATCACGCTGGAAAGGCTTCTGTTCAAGACCGGAACAGATGATCTGGTAAAGATCCCCCGCGAAACGGAAGCCGGGGATGAAAATATCCTGTGAATTGTATAAACAGAAGGAGAATAAATGGACATCCTCATTCGAAAAGAGACCGAAGCCGACCGTTTTGAAACGGAAGCCGTGACCCGCCGTTCCTTCTGGAACAAGTTCGGCCCCGGCTGCAACGAGCATCTGCTGGTACACACCATGCGCGGTAAATCCTCCTGGCTGCCCGAACTCAGCCGCGTGGCGGAGGTGGACGGACATATCGCCGGCGTCATCATGTATTTCAAGGCAAAGATCATAAAGCCCGACGGCAGTGAGATGGTCGTGCCCTCCTTCGGCCCCCTCTGCACCGATCACGCCTTCAAAAACCGCGGCATCGGCGCGGCGCTGCTGGAAGCCACCCTTCCCCTCGTCCGGGAGGCGGGATGGTCCGGCGTCATCATTTTCGGCGAGCCGGAATACTACCCGAGGCACGGCTTCGTGCGGGCGGGCTCCCTGGGGCTCACCGATATGGAAGGCCATGCCCGGGATCCCTTCATGGCATGGGAAAGCACCCCCGGCTCTCTCAGGATCCCCGGCGGCAAGTTCAATGAAGGGGATATTGGGGACGGGCTCACCGGTGAGGCGCTGGAAAAGCTGGAGCAGGAACAGCCCTATGAATTTCTGATGAAGGCGATCCGCCCCTGCCTGTGGAGCTATGAGAACGCCTGCGATGAAAAGGACGGCTATCACCTGATGTACGCGGTGCAGAGTCCCCGGGCCTTTGACAGCATGTTCCGCACCTATGTGGAGGAGCTTTCGCGGTATGACCCGGCGCTGAAAGACCACGATGCGGATGAGATACTGCGGGAGCTCCGGGAGGATGTGACAAAGGCACGCTACCTGATCATGGCGGGCGGCGAAACCGCCGGTCTGCTGGTCACCTCCGTGCCCGTGTCGGAAGAGGAAGCGAAGGAGGACGGCTGCGGCAACTATCTGGAGGAGATCTGGCTCCGTCCGGAATACCGCGGGCGCGGCATCGCCGCCGACATCTTCCGCAGATACCTGCGGCAGCAGAAGACCGACACCGGCTTCTGCGTCATTCCGGGCAACCCGGCGAAGGATGTGTGGCTGGGTCTGCTGGACAGGGAGGGCTATGAATACTCCCTGCGTCCCGGAGAGGAAGACCTGCTGTTCTGCCATATCCGGAACGGAAAAGAGAGAAAGCAGGAGAAAAACGAAGACTGACAGGCCGCAGACAGAGACCGGTCCAGGCATCAGATCGTTCACAGCAATTCCGCATATCTGAAAGCAATGACGGAAATAAAGACAAAGACGGGAATAAAGCCTCCGGACCCCGGCTGTCCGGGCCCGGCTCCCCCCCGCCTTTGTCTTTTTTCTGTATTTCAGAATTTCCTTCGATCCGCTTCTTGACTTTAGCATAGTAAAGTGATATAACGGCAAAGTAATATTTCTCCGGAGGGATCAGTATGAGTCCGTTGAAAGCACCCGATGTGGATCTGTTGTTTGAAGCCATCCTCACGCTAAAAACGCCGGAGGATTGCTACGCCTTTTTCGAGGATGTATGCACCATCAAGGAGGTGCAGGACATGGCGCAGCGG
>PITV01000024.1 GCA_017577285.1 Clostridiales bacterium | reverse complement strand
GTGCTGATTTTCGCCCGTACAGGCAAATACGGTGTATCATTCAAAAGCGCCTGGCTGTACTGCCTGATCGCGCTTCCTCTGTGTTATTTCGGAGGCCATCTTGCCTATTGTCTCGTTCAGCCCGGCATGATCCTTGCGGATCACAGCATAGGGCACTTCTTTGCCCCCTGGCAGGGACAGTACGAGTTTCTGATGTACGGTGTGCTGGCCATGATGGCGCTGGCTGCGTTTATCAGCACGAAATGTTTCAGGGGGAATATGCGGTCTCTTCTGGATCTTTGCGTGTTTCCTGCGGCATTGCTGATCGCTGTTATCCGCCTTTCGGAACCGCTTTTCGGCATGGGCGGCGGTGAACTGCTGGGAAATGATGACGGGATCGTCAATCCGCTCTTCTTTGCCGTTTCTTACATGAAGGACGCGGATTATCCGGAGGAGCAATATCTGGCTGTTTTTGCGATCGAGGCTTTTGCCGCTGTCTGTATGGCCGTGTATGCCGCGGCAGACCGGAGCAGACGGGTAAAAGGGGAGAAGGCACTCCTGTTCATGGTGCAGTATTCCTCCTGTCAGGTGCTTTTCGAGTATCTGCGTACAGACGGGTTCGCGCTGTGGAGATTTGTTCATATCAGTCAGATCCTGAGTGCTGTTTTCCTGTTCGGTGTGCTGATCATTTCCGCGATCCGCTGCGGCAAGTGGAAGAACGGTCTGCTGCGGGGCGGGGCATTTATCCTGACCGCCGGCGTGTGTGTCGGTTTTGCCTTCCTTGATGACAAGCCGCTCAGGATATTCGGAACATATATCAATGTGAGCCACCCGGTCTGCTGTCTGGCGGTGGCGGTCTGCGGGATCCTTCTGGGATGTATCGCGTGGCGCATGTACAGAAAATGCGTTCTGGATACAGCGTCTGCCGCGGACTGAAAAGCTTATGATCTGTGCGGTGAGTTCGAAACCTTCCTCACCTTAAACAAAACTAAAGGAGCATTGAAAAATGAAAACATCTGCTGCGCAGTATACAAGACGCGTTGCGTTTGGCGGCCTGACCGCCGCACTGTATGTTGTGCTCACTCTCCTCAGCCAAGCGTTCGGCCTGGCCAGCGGAGCCGTTCAGGTAAGACTTTCCGAAGCGCTGTGTATCCTGCCTGTGTTTACACCTTACGCGATCCCGGGGCTTTTTACCGGATGCATCATATCAAATCTGATCACCGGCTGTGAACTGCTGGATGTGCTGTTCGGAAGCCTTGCCACGCTGATCGGTGCGGTTGGCACATATGCATTGAGAAAAAACAGGATCCTGTTCTGCATCCCGCCGGTAGCGGCAAATGCTGTTGCAGTACCGCTGATCATCACTTATGTATATATGGACACTTCCATGGCTTATCCGCTGATCCTGCTTACTGTGACCGCGGGGGAAATGATCTCCTGTGTGCTGATGGGGCAGCTGCTCTATTCGGCGCTGCACGGAAAGCTGGAAAAAGTGCTGTGATATGAATGAGTTACAAAAATTGAATTGTAAAATGTAAACGGTTTCAGAATACACTTGCATGAGTAATAATATATATAAAACATAAAAATATTACACATATGTAAATTTGCAAAAAAGTGTAAGTGTTTACATGTAACCGAGGAAACGACGCGATGATACTTTTATAAAAAACGACTGTGCAAAAAATGGAAAAAATGGCACCAAAACGACTAAAAAGTGTAATTTCTTCCCCCATTAAACCGTAAAACAGCATAAATAACGGCTGAAAAGGAAAAATCAAAAGAAATTACAGATCAGGCAAAAAAATTTTTAGTTTTTGTAATTTTATGTATTGACAACCGCATTTTTGTGTTGTATTATATGCGTGTAGAGATGAATTTCTGTACTTTTATGAAAGATTGTTGATACAGGAATGTGAAAGAGGAGGATCCGTTATGAAGAAAGTATTGCGTGTTGTGTCCATCGTTCTGCTGGTCATGATCCTGACCTGCTCTGTCGCGATGGCCGAGGGCCCCTCCAAGGCTCAGATGAAAACACTGGAGACCATGGTAAAGGCCGCAAACAAGTCCATCAAGTCTGCTGTGAAGATCGCCCAGAAGACACCTTACAATGATGTTCCCTGGCTGCTGGCCTATGTGGACGGCGTTGCTTTCGGTGTGAAGGTCTATGCGAAGAGCATCGGCGCCACCGTTGTGTGCGACTATGAGTACTATGTGATCGACGGCCAGAGAGTGGCGGTAGATCCTCTCCGCGTGATCAATCCCACCAAGACCAAGACTGGTCATTGATCTGCAGAAAAATAATTTCAGCACCGGGCTTTACGGCCCGGTGTTTTTTGTGTATAATAAAGGCGAAATGATAGTGCGTCACGGAGGAGACTATGGAGGGTCTTTACATCCATAAGGCAAAAAAGGATACGATGGCAACATCCTTGAATGTCGAGGATGATATTGACGAATCCCTGTCTCTTCTGGCGAAACATCAGAATATTGAGATCATGACGCAGACGATCCTGAAGGGCGCTGTTGTATGGCTCAGCCCCGGAACGAGAGAGGATTCTTTTGAGTTCTTCTTTGTTCACGAGGGTGAACTGGAGATCGTTGATGATTCGATGACGACCGTGATCGGCCCCGGTGACTCGTTCTTCGCGAACAATATCAAACAGAACATCAAGCTGCACTGCCTGAAAAATGCGGTAATGCTTTATATGTCCAACTGCATCGCGTACGATGATGTATATTACTGGGAGCAGAACCTTCAGGATCTGATCAACCGGATCAATGAAAAGGATCACTACACAAAGGGCCACAGTCACCGTGTGCTGGGCTATGCCATAAAGATCAGGGAACGGCTCGAAAGCGTTTGCAAATGGATGTCCTATGATGATTTTGTGGTGGCCTGCCTGTTCCATGATGTCGGAAAGTGCAATGTGCCGTCCGAGATCCTGCTCAAGCCTTCACGCCTCACAAATGACGAGTATAATGTCATCAAAAAACACCCGCTGGATTCGTACAGGATCCTGGAACCAGTTTTCGGCGAAGCGATCTCCACACTGACGCGGATGCATCATGAGCGTTTGGACGGAAGGGGATATCCCTACGGACTGAAAGCGGATGACATCCCCATGGAAGCGCGGATCCTTATGGTCGCCGATGCTTTTGACGCCATGACCTCAAAGCGTCCGTACAATGTTGCCCGCACATACCAGTCTGCTGCCGAGGAACTGGCGGGAATGACCGCACAGTATGATGTTCAGGTCACCCGTGTTCTTCTGGATCTTGTCACCTCAGGTGCGATCATCCTGGATGAAGATAACATCGGAAGAAAGATCGCGGAAGGCAGAATGTGATATATTCGACTTCGTCCGGCGGACGGAGTCTTTCCGGAATACAGAACAGATCAACTGAAAAGAAAAAGGCACCATGCTTCAGCTGCTGAAGCTGCCGCAGATCAGATCCGTTGCATGCAACTTCGGATCCTTTGGTGTTAGCATTTTATGTGGAGCATCGTTTTTGACCGGAAACAGATATTGCGTTCATGAATGGAGGCGGTATGGACATGAGTATGTTTGACGAGGATGTGCGCCGTGCCGGCACGAATTGCGTGAAATGGGACGGGCGGGAAAAGATATTCGGCCGTGAGGATGCCATTCCACTGTGGGTGGCCGATATGGATTTCCGTAGCCCCGGGTGTGTAAAGCGCGCGCTTCTGGAGAGAGTCGAACACGGTGTTTTCGGCTATCCGTTCGATATGACCGGCGCGAAGCAGATCGTGTGTGAATGGGAAAAGAAGCGTCACGGCCTGAATATCGAAAACGAGATGGTGCTGTTTTCTCCGGGCGTGGTGGACAGCTTGTATTTTGCAGTGCAGGCATTCAGCGAAAAAGGGGATTCTGTTGCTCTCCAGCCGCCCGTCTACGGCCCCTTCCTGCATGCCATTGAGGATACGGGACGCAAGCCTTTCTTCAATCCGCTGAAACTTTCAGGCGGCAAGTGGAGGATGGATCTGAATCAGCTGGAGGACGGGCTGAAACAGGGTGTGAAACTGCTGCTGCTCTGCTCGCCGCATAATCCTGTCGGCAGGATCTGGACACGTGAGGAACTGACGGAGGTATCAGCCCTGTGCAGGCGTTACGGATGCAGGATCGTGACCGATGAGATCCACGCTGATTTTGAATTGCCAGGCAACCGGCACATTCCCATGCTGAATATCGATCCGGAAGCGATCTGTTTTGTATCTTCCACAAAAACATTTAATCTGGCCGGGCTGAGGTGCTCCTCCATGCTCTTTGGCAAAGGGGAAGACCGGGACACCATGGACAGGCTCATGAACAGCATCGGGATCGGCGAGATCAACATCCTCGGCGTTCTGGCTCAAAGCACGGCTTACGCGGAAGGCGCGCCGTGGCTGGATGAACTGCTGCTCTATCTGGATGAGACCAGGAGGACTGTGGAGATCGAAATGGCAGAGAAGATGCCCTCCGTGGGTGTGAGCCGTCTGGAGGGAACATATCTGATGTGGCTGGATATGAAATGCTTCGGCATGAGTCAGCGCGAGTTGGAGGAATTCATCGTGAAGGAAGCCGGCGTCGCGCTGTCATCCGGAACATCGTTCTGCCCGCACGGGGAAGGCTTTATGCGCATGAACATCGCGACGCCCAGAAAGAATGTGCTGATCGCGATCGACAGGATGTCGGTTGCATTTAAAAAGATATCAACGCTGTGAAAGTGAGGTATATGTATGAACAGGATCATTACTATCAGCCGTGAATTCGGAAGCGGCGGCAGGACGATCGGCCGTGAGGTTGCCCAGCGGCTGAATATCCCCTGTTATGATCACGAGCTGATCGACAAGATCGCGGAAGAGAGCGGCTTTTCCAAGGAATTCATCAGGGAAAGCGGAGAATATGCCACTTCATCCGCCTGGTTTTCAAATGCGCTTGCCGCCCGGGACTATCACGGGCACACGACACAGGATCAGGTGTTCTTCGCGCAGAGCAGGATCATCCGTGAACTGGCGGAAAAGGAAAGCTGCGTGATCGTGGGACGCTGTGCTGACTATCTTTTGCGGGACAAGGCCGATCTGCTGAAGGTGTTTATCTACTCGGATATGCAGAGCAGGGCGGAACGCATCGTGAAACTGTACGGCGAGAGCGCGGATTCGCCTGAGAAACGTCTGAAGGATAAGGACAAGCGCCGCGCGGCATATTATCAGATCTACACCGATATGAAGTGGGGGAGCCATGCACACTATGACATCTGCCTGAACAGCGGTGTGATCGGCATCGAAAAGTGTGTGGATATCCTGGCGCAGCTTTATTGACGGCATAGTAAAAGAGGGATCCGTGTTTTTTACGGATCCCTCTTTTGTATATTCACACAGTTTACAGGAAGGACGCGACAAAGAAGACAATAGTGGACACAGCATAGGCGATGATGCGGCACACCTCCTGTTCCGGGTCTTCCAGATCATCGAAATTGACGATATCATCATCCACATGATCGATCATATCCCCGAAGGAAGTGACGGCGGGCTTTTTATGAAACTTCAGCTTGAATTTCCCCAGCAGCGGGATGTGCATGCCGCCCAGCCGGAGATATATGATCACGACGCAGAGGACACATATGGCGCACAGGGCGGCAAATGCCTTCTGCCGCAGCATCTGAGTCCGGTCCTTGTCAAAAAAGAACTGCAGGACCAGCGCGATGCATATGCCGCACAGCACGCGGTTGACCGACTGGTAGATCGCGGGACGGATCAGCCGTTTGCTCCAGTGTTCTTTGATGTGTTTCATGACATCCTCCGTTTGCTCGAATATACAGTCATTACTGTGTAAAAGGCCGGCAGACAGTGCCGGCCCTGACGGTCAAGGATATGAACGGGACAGATCAGAAATTCCTTGTCATATCGTAGCGCTCATAGAATTCTTTTCTGTAGTCGCCGAAACGGTCTTCCAGGATCGCCTGACGGATATCCTCCATCATACGGATCAGGAAACGCAGGTTGTGGATGGAGGTGAGACGGGCGCCTGTGATCTCTCCGACCTTCAGCAGATGACGGATATAGGCTCTGCTGTAGTGACGGCAGGTATAGCAATCGCAGTCATCTTCCAGCGGACGGAAATCCTCGGCGTATTCCGCGTTGCGGATCACCAGTCTTCCGTGCCTGGTGAATACGGTGCCGTTGCGGGCAATGCGGGTGGCCAGCACGCAGTCGAACATATCCACACCGCGGAGCACACCCTCCACGAAACAGTCGGGGGAGCCCACGCCCATCAGGTAGCGCGGCTTTTCCTTCGGCATGAAGGGCTCGATCTCCTCCAGCATTTCATACATGACAGGCTTCGGCTCACCAACGCTCAAACCGCCGATGCCGTAACCGGGAAAGTCCATATCGGCAAGCGTTTTCGCGCTTTCAATGCGAAGATCCTTATAGAACGCGCCCTGCACGATGCCGAACAGCGCCTGATCCTTACGGGTATGATGCTGTTTGCAGCGCTCTGCCCAGCGGTGAGTGCGGTGCATGGCTTCCTCGGCAGTCCTGTGATCGCAGGGGTAGGCGCTGCACACATCGAACGCCATGGCGATATCGCTGCCCAGCTTCTGCTGGATATCCATGCTGACTTCGGGGCTTATGAAACGCTTGCTTCCGTCAAGATGACTTCTGAAGGATACGCCTTCCTCTGTTATTTTCCGCAGGGCGGCGAGGGAGAATACCTGAAAACCGCCGCTGTCAGTCAGTACCGGCTTATCCCAGCACATGAAATCATGCAGACCGCCGGCTCTGTCGATCAGATCCTCGCCGGGGCGAAGATGGAGATGATAGGTGTTGCTCAGGATGATCTTTGCGCCCAGCTCATCCATTTCATGACTCGTCATGGCCTTTACGCAGGCCTGCGTGCCTACGGGCATATAGATGGGCGTGGGGATATCACCGTGCGGAGTGTGAACAACACCGAGACGTGCACCGGTCTGTTTATCAGTTTTTATCAGTTCAAAGGAGAAATTCTTATTGCTCATATCACAACACTCTGTTCAGCTTTTTCTATGATCACAAAACGGCCGGCTTGATCTGAGGCCATACGTTTTCCAGCCCTTTCAGTTCGCGTTCAAAGGTCAGCCAGGGCTTTTCAGCAGGCGCGGGCGCGATGAACAGCATCTGATCCTTTGTGGTGGGATGGGTAAAGGTGAGGCGCATTCCCCAAAGGGCGATCTGTTCACCCTTTTTTCCGCTGCCGTAGCGGTTATCCCCCCACAGGGGATGCCCCGCGTTCTGCATCTGGACGCGGATCTGATGGGCGCGGCCGGTTTCCAGCTGAATGGCTACGAGGCTCAGCCCGTCTCTGCGGGCAATGGTGCGTCCGTGCAGGATGGCCTCTTTTCCCTGTGCCTTCAAATAGGAGGGAATGACCTTCACCATATTGGTCTCCTCATCCTTTACCAGATAGTCCGTGAGGGTGAAACGGTCGGGCGTATCGCCTTCCGCCACGCATACATACTGGCGGTTCAGCTCATGGACTTTCACCTGCTCGCTGAGACGTGAAGCAGCTTTGCTCGTTCTGGCAAAAACCAGCAGACCGCCGACAGGCCTGTCCATGCGGTGGACCAGCCCCAGATAGACCTCACCGGGTTTGTCATACTTTTCTTTGACATATCCTTTCAGCCAGCTCAGCAGGTCATTATCACCGGTGCTGTCGCTCTGGCTGAGCATATTGCGGGGCTTGATCACTACGATCACATGATTATCTTCAAAAAGGATGGTGGGATTGTCCATAGATATACCTCATTTCAAATGCGTTTTTGCGCGGCGTATCGTTCAGTCACATTTTTTGAACTGTTTATCTGCCGCCGATCCAGCGTCCGGTGGCTCCGCAGGGGAGGACACCGCCCGATGATACGGGAAGGCACAGTTCTTCACTGTCTATCTTCCCGCCGAAACGGCTCTTCACACAGCGTTCCAGCAGATTGCTGAGTACGGCAGGCTGGAACCCGGTGGTATAGCTGTTGATGAAATAGAAAAGCGGATCATCGCTGAGAACATCAGCACAGGTGTTTACCAGATTGAAAAGCTCATTCTCCAGTTTCCATACTTCTCCGGTGGGGCCTCTGCCGTAACTGGGCGGATCCATCACGATGCCATCGTAATGATTCCCTCTGCGGATCTCCCTACGGACAAAGGCAAGAGCATCCTCCACGATGAAACGGCAATTCGTTTCGGGAGCGCCGCTCAGTTCGCGGTTCTCCTTGGCCCACTGCACCATGCCTTTCGCGGCATCAACATGGGTGACATGAGCGCCCGCTTTCGCGCAGGCGATGGTGGCGCCGCCGGTATAGGCGAAAAGGTTCAGCACCCTCGCACCGGGGCGCGTCCTGATCAGGCTGCTCATGGCATCCCAGTTGGCTGCCTGCTCGGGGAAGAGACCGGTATGCTTAAAGCCGGTGGGGCGGACATAGAACTTCAGATCCTTGTATGAAACTGTCCATTTCTCAGGCAGTTTCTCCCGGAAATCCCAGCTTCCGCCGCCTTTGTCGCTCCTGATGTATCTGGCCTGGGCTTTTTCCCACAGTCTGCCGTTTTTCTCCGGCCAGATCACCTGTGGATCGGGACGCACAAGAAGATAACGGCCCCAGCGCTCCAGCTTTTCGCCGTTCCCTGTATCCAGGACCTCATAATCCTGCCAATCGCTTGCTAAAAACATAAATTACCTCTTCAGCAGATACGGTCACCAATAAATCATTATATCATGTATCAGCCTGTGTAGCAAGCGATTCCCTGCGTTTCAGAAACAAAAACAGAAAAAAGTTGAAAAAAGTACTTGCATTTTTAAAACCGTTGTGATATATTATCACCGTTGCGATGCTGATGTAGCTCAGTAGGTAGAGCGCATCCTTGGTAAGGATGAGGTCGGCGGTTCGAATCCGCCCATCAGCTCCAGTCCCGGAGGTCTTGCTAGACAAGGCTTCCGGGTTTTCTGTTAGTGAGTTTTTCAAATTAGACGTTACATTTTCATTGCCCAAAACTCAGACAAAAACTCAGACTTGTCGTTTTGAAATTACTTGCGAGGTTTCTAAATTACGTATTGTACATGTATATTGATTGTGGCAATATTTTTACATAATACTAGATGTAAGAATTGCAGATCGTGATTGTTTTATTCATCGCAAATATTCTTTTTGATGCTGCATGCATATTTAATTCTTACAGAATATACAACAACAGAAAATAGCTGCAAGGAGGGAAGGCAATGAAAAATGTGGGAAGTACGATAATAGCAGTCTTGTTCATTGCTGTATTTGTGATTGTTAGTGTCCTTTCTATTGTGTGTGGGATTGGTGGTCGCAGCAAAAAATAGCACAATTGGTGGGTTGTGAAAAGAGTAGTACGCTAGAGTGAGTTAGAACGGAATACGCAATAGATGTACTATTCGATAGTTCTGAAAACTACGAATATGCGATCGAGAAACTTGATATGATAAGTACGATGCAATAGAATTGTTCGAGATAATTACAGAATTCCCGATGTATACAGTTTGGATGAAATAGCAGTTGAAATTTCTGGCAACGATTGGCTTGAATATATTGTGGGTTGGAGTGAATAATTATCGCATGTAACTACTTTCTTTGCCTTCCTATGAGTCATTGTGCTTTTATTTTCAATATTGTTTTCTTATGTCATGGAGATATTAGGGCAACAAAGGGATTATGTTTTAGCGTGCAATCTGTTCGCATTGGATGATATTTGCGATTTGACGGGCATTTGATACGGATAGACAATAATGTGCCACGTGCATTGATATAACGCAACGGACGTGATATAATGCAGAAAAAACAAGGGGGTTTATCACATGAAAAAATGTTGCTTCATGTTCATTGCCATGGTGATTCTGATCTTCACGGCATCTGTTGCCGTTGCGGACGTTCCTGACATGACCGGCATGACGGATGCAGAATTGATGGATGTTATTGACATGGCACGTTATGAATTGACAAGACGTGAAGCAAAGACGGAAGATGGATCAATAATTCTGTATGATAAAGACGGCATATTTGTGTATTTGACGGGAAGCTATAGGGTTTCAACACATTATCTGTATTTGGGTATTGTCGGGATAAACAATAGTGACATTGACGTGTTTGTTACTATACCACCGCATGAATATGCCGTAGTGAACGGATGGCAAACATATGTGACGGTGTTGGGTACAGTAAAGGCAGGAATGAAGAAGAATGGTGAATTATGCATTGACATGGAAGATGCAGGAATAAAATCATACGAAGAATTGGAAGATATGCATTTTACGTTTGCCATTATGAATGATCGTTGGGTGGACACGATATATGACAGTAAAGACATGTTTGTGTCATTCAAATGATACATGACCGCTGAAAGAAGAATCCCGCTGATTCGTGGGATTCTTTTTGTTATTATGTTGCAGATGAAATTTCAATGTTATTGGCATCATATTCTATAACAGCCATGCACAATGAAAGTGCAAGCCGTAACAACATCACCCCTAACACGCTTACCCATTTGTGCCAGGAGGATGTTGTCGGCTTTTTTATTTGAATTGGAATGATGTAATGTATGGCGTGAATGAAACACTACTATGAAGAATCTCAACATATTGTCCTTCTGTAAGGACAATATTTGCTTCCGTCACATATCCTTGTGAAAAACTATAACTTTCTGTTCCATAGAATGAAACATAATCATATTTGAATTTGCCGTTCACCATTTCGCCATAGCATACACCACCCATGTATGAATGCTGATCCGCACATCTCACCGTCCATCTCCGGCAGGAATCTCAACACCTACAATGTAATACTTGCCAACGGGAACCGCCACCTCTTGCCATCCGTCAGATGCCCACAATGCAAGATTCACATTTGCTTGCAATTGTAATAACTCTTCATATGGAAGGTTAGTAATGTCTGGTACATCAGCAAATGAAACAGATGCCGTGAACAACATCACCATTGCAATCAGAATGACTACAAATTTCTTCGTGAATTACACCTCTTTTAATACTCACTATTAAAACAACATTTCTGCCATTTTTATAATATCATCTCTTGCCCTGTCTTGCAATCACTTACAACGTTTTTTCAGAGTGTGTGTTGCACATCACAATGAGGAAACCCACACACCGTGATGAGGAATTTCACACCAAGATGAGGGAAACCGGAAATGCAAGACTTGCGTATTATCATGCGCTATTGTGCGGAATATAGATATTGCATTATTTGATTTGTAAGGTTCTATATATTTTACTCGATTGATTAGCTTGAATCGTTGAAAGAAATCATTGAGATGGGATATCTTTCATGGAGCAAAGCTGTAACTTGGCAACGTTTTGAATTTGGAACGTGTGAGATAGCAAGTAACGTGTTAGTGTTTAAACTATCATTAACAAAAAGATTTCAGGTGTCAGCCGGGATTGACAAAACAGGAACCGCGGTGATAGTATTCACATAGATAAATCAGGAGTAGTAATGGAAAGCATACGGCGTTTTTATGGCGCGTTTGCGGAAATGAAATATATCGGGACAGGAGAAATGTGAATATGAAATGGCTTCAGCGGCTGGGCAAGTCACTTATGCTTCCAATCGCGGTGCTTCCGATCTGCGGCATACTGATGGGCATCGGATATATCCTCTGCCCGGCGTCTATGCAGGGTGGCGAGATAACGGGTGTGGGGCCGTGCATCGGGTTCCTGATGGTGAAAGCAGGGGGCGCTGTCATAGATAATCTGGCGCTTCTTTTTGCCATCAGTGTGGCGCTTGGATTCAGCGATGATAATCACGGCAGTGCCTGTCTCGCGGGGCTTACGAGCTGGCTGATCGTAACGACCCTTCTGAATGTGAGTGTTGTGCAGACCATCATGCCGGAAGTGGTGGAGGGAACAACGAAGTATCTTGCCTTCAGCAAGGTGCAGAACGCGTTTATCGGCATCATTACCGGTTTGATCGGCGCTGTATGCTACAACCGTTTCAAGAATGTCAAACTGCCGGACGCGTTCGCGTTCTTCAGCGGAAGAAGATTTGTATCCATTATCACGGCTTTCGCGAGCCTGATCGCCGCGGCGCTCCTGCTGTTCATCTGGCCGGCGCTGTTCGGGCTGCTGGTCAGATTCGGCGAGTGGATCGCTGGGCTCGGGCCTGTGGGTGCGGGCATTTACGCATTCCTGAACCGTCTGCTGATTCCCTTCGGGCTGCATCACGCGCTGAATAATGTATTCTGGTTCGATACTATCGGGCTGGGAGACCTGACAAATTTCTGGGCAGGAAAAACCAGTGCCGATGTGAGCTGGAGCCTGGGTATGTATATGTCCGGATTCTTCCCCTGCATGATGTTCGGCATCCCCGGCGCGGCACTGGCCATGTATACTACGCAGAAGGAAAAAAAGAAGCGCTTCGGAATTCTGTTTCCGGCCACACTGTGTTCATTCCTGTGCGGATTGAGCGAACCCTTTGAATTCCTTTTCATGTTTACCGCATTCCCGCTCTATATCGTTTATGCTCTGTTGTACGGTGTATTCACATATATCAGCGCGGTCACCGGTTTCAGAGCCGGATTCTCTTTCTCTGCCGGTGCTGTGGACCTGGCATTCTCATCGAGCCTTCCGGCCGCGCAGAAGACATGGCTCATTATCCCGCTGGGTCTGGCTGCGTTTGTCATTTATTTTCTGGTCTTCCGCCTTATTATAAAGAAGTTCGGTGACCGGTTCCCGGGATTGAATGATATACAGGTGAGCGGGGATGATAACGGAAAGGGAACGACCGCCGGCCATCTGGAAAGCGGCTTTGTTGAGAAGCTGATCACGGCGCTGGGCGGACGGAAAAACATCGTGAGCGTGGACTGCTGTGCCACCCGCCTGAGGATAGAAACCGTTGATTCCTCCGTTGTGGATAAGGACAGGATCAAAGCGGCAGGTGCCCTCGGCGTGAATGTCATGGGGGCGAAAAACTGCAATATCATCATAGGGCTCAAGGTGCAGCAGGTATGCGATGAGATGCTGTTTCAGCTGAAAAATGAAGATAGAAAAGAGACATCAGCGCTGCCCGAATATATTACCCACAATGACGAGATTTTTATTCCCAAAAAGGAAAAAATTCAGTCTGGCGACGGCACAGCATGCGTCACATATACCGCAAGGGATCCGCTCGGGATCCATGCGCGGCCTGCGGGTGAACTGGTGAAACTGCTGAAGCAGTTCAACTGTCACTATACTGTCATTGCCAACGGAAAGAAAGTGATTGATCCGGGTATTCTGGATATCATGGGCCTGGGTGTGACATGCGGAACAGCGCTTGAAATCCGGACGAAAGGCCCTGACGCGAATAACGCGGCAGAGAAGATTGAAGCACTGCTGAAGGAAAAATTCTGAGGAGGTGTGCGGATGCGCGTATTGAAAGGCACCGGGGCAAATCCCGGAAAAGCGGTTGCCTCCGTATGGAAATATATAAAAGCGAATACCGTGAATGAAAAACGGATCATTGCTGATCCTGCATCTGAGCAGGAACGGTTCATGACGGCACTTTCTGAAGTGAAAGCATCCCTCACCGGTACTGCTCAGGTTCTGCGGGATCAACAGAATGAAAAAGGCGCGGAGATCATCGAGATCCAGCTCATGATGCTGGAGGACAGCAACTGGGCCGGTGAAGTGCAGAACCTGATCAGCAGCGAAAGGGTGAACGCGGAATACGCTGTATGTCTGACTGCTGAAAGGATCGCGGAAACATTCAAAAATCATGAATCGCAGTACCTGAGAGAGCGGGGAAATGACATCCTGAACATCGCGGACGCGATCACAGCCGGATTGTCAGGACAGAACGGACAAAAGGTACCTGATACACCTTTTATCGTATTCGCGGCGGAATTGAGCCCGGAGGATATCGCCCGCATGGATATCACGATGCTCAAAGGGATCGTGACGGAAAAGGGATCTCCGCTCTCGCACATGGCACTTCTTGCCGGAAGTCTGGATATCCCCTGCATAACAGGTCTGGAACAGGGGATTGATTCGATCTGCAGCGGCGATACAGTTGTGATCGACGGCAGAGAAGGAACAGTCGCTCTTGAACCGGATGAGTCTCTGCGCATTGAGGCCGAAAAAGAGATGACTGACAGATCAGCGGCAAGACGAGCGGATATCAGCGATGAAATGATCGCGAAGTGCCCGGTGAAACTGTATGCGAATATCGGAAGCATTTCGGATGCAGATAGGGCGCTGAAAGACGGGGCACAGGGAATCGGCCTTTTCCGTACGGAACTGCTGTATATGGACCGGGATGATATGCCGGACGAAGAGGAACAATACGGTATATACAGAGCGGTGCTTGAAAAAATGCAGGGCAGACCTGTCATCATCCGCACTATCGATATCGGCGCGGACAAGGAGGCACGCTGTGTTTCCATACCCAAAGAAGCAAATCCCGCGCTTGGCACAAGGGGCATCAGGATCAGTTTTGCCGATCCCGCCTTGTTCAGAACGCAGTTGAAGGCACTGCTCCGTTCCGCAATGCACGGTGATCTGCGCGTGATGTATCCGATGATCACATCCGCGGAAGAGATCGATGATATCCGTAAAGCGGTCGACGCGGCGGCGGATGAACTGAAAAATGAGGGCAGGGAGTTCAGGATACCGCCTCAGGGAATCATGATAGAGACGCCCGCAGCGGCGCTCATCAGTGATGAACTGGCGGGCAGGGTGGATTTCTTCTCTGTAGGGACGAATGATCTGACACAGTACACCCTGGCGCTGGATCGCACGAGCAGCACCCTTGGAAGATATTACAAGCCTCATCACCCTGCCATACGGGAACTGATCCGTATCAGCGCTGCCAATGCCCACAGGAACGGTATCCCCATCGGAATATGCGGCGAACTGGGTTCCGATCCCGATATGCTTCAGGAATGGCTGGATATGGGGATCGATGAGATATCCATGTCCTCACCCAAGATCAGAAGGACTGCGGCTGAACTGCGGCGGATCGCTGACGGAATGAAGGATGACGGACGGATCACCGCACCCGCGGACGGAAAACTGATCCCGATGGAACAGATCCCGGATGAGGCTTTCGCTCAGGGATTGCTGGGTGATTGCATCGGCATAGATCCTGACAACGGAAATATCTACGCGCCCTGTACCGGCGTGATCACCAAGGTGGCAAGGACAAAGCACGCGCTGGGCGTCAGAGCCGCGGACGGACGGGAATTCATTATCCATATCGGCATTGATACTGTCAGGCTGGACGGCAAGGGATTTACCTGCACCCTCCGTGAGAATGACAGGATCCGCCGCGGAGAAAAGATCATGGAATTCGATCCTGATGTAATCCGAGAGGCCGGTCTTTCTCCGATCGTTATCATAGCGAAATTGCCATGATGAAAAATTCTTAGAGCAGCGCCCAAATGACTTTGATTATGTATTTCAGGTACGGTCAATGGAAGAAAGAAACACATAAGTTGATCTGTACCGGATGGAGGGAGAAACATGAAAATTCTCAGCAAGCTGAGGGGCGGACAGACGGCATTGGAACAGCAGGGCCCGGTCAATATCGTCTTTTTCGGGGACAGTGTCACACACGGATACTTTGAGGACGGTGTGTGTGATTTCGAAGCGGTGTATCACGCAAGGCTGGCAAGGATGCTCAACAAAAAGTATCCTGTTACGCCGGTCAATATCATCAACGCCGGCATTGGCGGCGTGACCGCTAAGGGATCGCTGGAGCGGATGGAGCGGGATGTGCTTTGCCACTGTCCGGATGCTGTGGTCGTGTGTTTCGGGCTCAACGATGTAAACGGCACGCTGGAGGACTACATATCCAGCCTGTCTGTTATCTTCAGCAAACTGCGGGAGAGGCATATCGATACAATATTCATGACGCCCAATATGATGAATACCAGGATGGACGAGGTGTTTCTGGCGACTTCAGAATATCGTGACTATGCTAAGGTAACAAATACCATGCAGATGAGCGGAAAAATGGATTCATTCATGGATGCCGCCCGGAAATGCGCTAAAGATAACGGCGTCATTCTGTGTGACTGCTACGCGAAATGGAAAGCGATGGCGGACGCCGGGGAGGACACAACGGCGATGCTCGTGAACCGGATCAACCACCCGACACGGGAAATGCACAGGCTGTTTGCAGAGGAACTGCTGAAGGTGATAGAGAATAACTGAACTGTTTTTAGCAGGCTGTCTTACTGCTTTTGTGGGACGGCCTGTTTTATGCTTTCAAATAATACTGCCGGTAAAGAAGCAAATCCGTCCTGTTAGTGATATGCATGGCGGAAAACTGTCTGTTTGTTTAGTCATCACCCTGCCGGCATATCAGTATTGCAGAAAATGTGCTAATAATATGGTGAAATTATCCTATATTTCCTTTTTCTGTTACGATATAATAGTATCAGGCAGATTATAAGGATATTTCCGAAGAAATCATAAACCCGGTAAAACGCATACCGTTCTGCCTGAGAACAGTTATTAACCTTATTTTGAAAAGTGAAATTTTGATAAGAAGGAAGGAAACGATGATGGGATCCATACCGAGACCTGAATATCCCCGGCCGCAAATGGTGAGAAACAACTGGATGAATCTGAACGGGGAATGGCAGTTTGAGATCGATCAGGGATGCTCCGGTGAAGCGAGGGGTCTGGTGGAAGCAGAATGTCTGAGCGGAAGGATCACAGTGCCTTTTTGCCCTGAAAGCAGACTGAGCGGAGTAAACAACAGGGATTTTATGTACTGCGTATGGTATAAACGCACGTTCGATCTGCCGGAAACAGCAGAAAACAAAAAAGTGCTGCTGCATTTCGGAGCGGCGGATTACCGGACAAAAGTATGGATCAACGGTATCTTTGCCGGACTGCATGAGGGCGGATATGTTTCATTCACGATGGATATATCTGCCGCCGTGAAGAACGGATGCAATACGGTTACCGTTTGCTGTGAGGATAATGTGCGGGATCCGATGCAGCCGAACGGAAAACAGAGCCGCCTGTATCACAGCCATGATTGTGACTATACCCGCACCACCGGTATCTGGCATACCGTGTGGATCGAGTGGGTCGAGCCCGTGTATGTGAAACAGATATTCATCACGCCTGACGCGGCGAACGCGAGCGTGCATTTCAGGGCTATTGCAGAAGAGGCGCAGGACGCGCTGCTGAAAGTTGACACATACTATAACGGAACTTATACCGGCAGTGCCGCTGCCCGGATGAATACGGGATCCGGCGAACTGACGGTCAATCTTCTTCAGAAACATTTATGGGATATCGGAAAACCGAAACTGTATGAATACCGGATGACGCTCTCAAAAGATGATATGTGTGATGAGGTGAGCGGGTATTTCGGACTCAGGAGTGTCGGGTTTGACGGCATGCATTTTCTGCTGAACGGCCGCCCGGTCTTTCAGCGGCTGATCCTGGATCAGGGCTTTTATCCCGATGGTGTATATACGGCGCCGTCTGATGATGACCTGAAGAATGATATCATCCTCAGCATGAAAATGGGTTTCAACGGCGCGCGCTTGCATCAGAAAGTGTTTGAACAGCGCTTCCTGTACTGGGCGGATCATCTGGGCTATCTGTGCTGGGGCGAGATGGCTTCATGGGGCCTTGATCACTCACAGCCCGGAGCACTGGCTGCTTTCTCGAAGGAGTGGCTGGAGGAACTGGAACGGGATTACAACGCACCCTGCATCATCGGGTGGTGTCCGTTCAATGAAACATGGGATTATGAGGGAAGGAGACAGAATGATGATGTGCTCCGGATGGTGTACCGCATCACCAAGGCAGTGGACAAGACAAGGCCATGCATCGATACCAGCGGCAACTATCATGTGGAAACGGATATTTTTGATGTGCATGATTACGAACAGGATGTGAATGAATGGGAGAAACGGTATGGGAAAGGTACTGAACCGATTTATGACCGTTTCAGTGACCGTCAGAGAAGAAAACCCGGTCAGCCGGTGTTTGTCAGCGAGTACGGCGGCATCCGCTGGACCGATCAGACGGGCTGGGGATATGGAAAAGGTCCCGAATCGGAGGAGGAATTCATTGAACGCTTCCGCGGGCTGACGGATGTGCTGCTGGATAATCCTGATCATTGCGGGCTTTGCTATACACAGCTGACGGATGTGGAACAGGAGCAGAACGGTCTGCTCACATTCGACAGAAAACCGAAGCTCCCGCCTGAAACGATACGGGAGATCATGAGCCGGAAGGCAGCCTGTGAGGAATAAGGGAAAGAGCGTCTGTTCACGGTGTGCCGGACAAGGATGAGCCGCAGTTCGCCAAAATCCGCGGATCCCGGCCATGATTATGCGGGCATATGATCCGTGTGCATATGATCAGGCGGGAAAACGGATCATGAAGATCGATGAATTTCAAATCCCGTTCAGCTGTTATGGCTGCATACACCCGGCACACAGGCACCGGATAAATATGAACTGGAATTCATGATGTTACGCCGTGCTTTGGTACTGACAAGGCATTTGTTCTGATATATGACGGCATAAATGGAAACGCAGTGGGATAAACGGCTGCAGATTCAGCGGCCTGCGTTCGTTGCGGTCAATCAGTGTAAGCAAAAAGCACGATATTTAGTATTGTCATATCTGATGTGAATCAGATGATACGAAAGATCGTGCTTTTTATGATGTCTTTGACGGCATCCGGCATCAATGAAATATGCAAACCGGTTGCTGACTGTGTCTGAAGGTTTTACTCCTTGGCGGCTTTTCTGAATTCGGACGGGGTCATGCTCATGAATTTTTTGAAACAGCGGTTAAAGTAGCTGAAGTTGCGGAATCCCACATTCATTGAAATATCAGAAACGGAAAGAGATGTATTTCTCAGCAGATCCGCGGCGGTACTGATGCGGTAGACCATGATATATGAAACGGGGGACTGGGCTGTATATCGTTTGAAGATCCTTTCATAATTGCTGATGCTCATACAGGCCTGCTCCGCCAGCAGTTCGGCGGTAAGCTCATCTGCGTAGTGTTCCCGGATATACTGCAGACTCTTTTCAATGATATTCTGAGCTGGGCTGGCGATGGTGACGGTATCATTCTTTTTGTTGGCGTCAAAAAAACAGTAAAGGATCTCCGCAAGACGGGCTTTTATAAGAAGTTCATATGCAAAACTTTTTACTTCAAGAAGATGTCTTGTCTCAGTAAAAAGTGAAACCAGTTTCGCTATGGTATGACGCTTGGTCGAAACATGGATCGCGTTGATCTCTTTGTTTCGCAGCCTGTCAAGGTATTGGATGTTGACGGAATCAATCTGCCTCAATGTATAGAGCATATCCGGATGGAAAAGAAGCGCGTGAAGGATGCTGTCCCTGCTGCCTCTCATTTTTGCGTAATGGATCGCTGCGGCGGATATCAGGATGAGCTCTCCGGCCTGCAGCGAGTAGACGATGGAATTTACATAGATATCCAGTTCACCTTTTTCCAGGTACAGGATCTCAAGTTCATCGTGCCAGTGAGAATAGAACGCGAATGGGTCTTTCCATGAATATTCATTTGTATAGAATGCGACCGGCAATTCAGGCGTGCCGTGGGACGGCTCCTTCAAAATATCCATGACTTGCTCCTTCAAAATGACAAATGCGGAAAATGTGTTATAAAATGTATCAAATAATACTATTATACGCCGATATAATACAATATAATATTATCAAAGTCAACATGATCTGAAGACCATCTCAATAATACACGCAGAGAACGGGGGAGCAGTGATGAAGAAAATCATGTGTCTGGCAATGGCGGCGGTCCTGCTGCTGTGCATATCAGCGTTTGCTGAGGAGGAGAAGAAATTCGACCTGGGAGGAAGGACGGTAACGATCGGATCCTACAATGATCTGACACCGAATGAAAACAGTTATACCTATGCAGAGCAGTGCGCGCTCATCGGTGAGATCGAAGCGAAGTACAACTGTCATATTGAATTTGTGACGACCAATGACTGGCACGCGTGGGACGCAGTGATCAAGACCTGCGCTTATTCGGGAGAAAAACCCGCGGATATTTTCTGCCATACGATCGACTATATCCTGCCGGCGTGGGCTACTGTGGGTCTGCTCTATCCGTTTGATGACCTGATCGATGTGAATGAGGATATGTGGAACCGGGAAGTGGGTGAATACTGGGCATGCAACGGACAGCATTATAC
>PITV01000246.1 GCA_017577285.1 Clostridiales bacterium | reverse complement strand
GCGCTGTGGAAGCGCTGCGGGCTGCCGGGATGATTACCGATGAAAAGGCCATCCCCGTTATCGGCGTGAACGGCCTGCCCGAAGTTTCCGAGCTGATCAAGAACGGCACCATGTTGGGCTCCGTGCTGACCTCCCCCTACGGCATTTCTCAGGCTTGCATTGATCTGGCGATCAACCTGATCAAGGGTCAGGACGCTGTGGAAGGCACCGCTTGGGAACTGGAGAACGGCAAGATCGTGCGTATTCCCGAAACCAAGATCACCATCGACAACGTGGACGAAGCTGTGAGCGCTTATAAGCTGGCTCAGTAAGCCTCAATCATCACTTGCCCAACCTGTCAAATGAGCTTCGGCTGATTTGACTGTCTCAGACAGGGGTTGAGAAAACGGGGCGGGGAATGAAGTCATGCATGGTTCATTCCCTGTCCCCAACCCCTGGATAAGCAGTCATTTCCCGTTCATCCCCATTTTTCGAATCAACCCCTCACCCAACAGACGCGGCTTCGCATCTGCGGAGAACGCACGGCTCCTCGGATGCGAGGCCGCGTATTCTATGCCGAAAACGAAGAAAGGAGGCAGCATCGTGGCGGAAGAATTTCTGCTTCAAATGAAAAATATCAGCAAGCGTTTTGGCGGCGTGCAGGCGTTGGACAGCGTACAGCTGGATTTGAAGCCCGGTTCCGTTCACGCCCTCATGGGCGAGAACGGCGCGGGAAAATCTACGCTGATGAAATGCCTGTTTGGTTTGTATATCATGGACGCGGGAGAAATCCTGTTCAAAGGGCAGTCTGTTCGGTTTTCCGGGCCTAACGAGGCGCTGAAAGCCGGAGTTGCTATGGTGCAGCAGGAGCTGGAGCAAGTGCAGGAAACCAGCGTCATGAACAATATCTATCTGGGGCGGTTCCCTATGAAGGGCCCGTTTATAGATGATAAGAAGCTGTACGAAGATACGAAACAGCTCCTGGAAGAATTCGATCTTCACATCGACCCGAAAGCAAAGATCAGTTCTCTGTCCGTTTCCATGAAGCAGATGGTGGATATCGTGAAAGCCGTATCCTATGATGCCAGCGTGATCGTGCTGGACGAACCCACCTCCTCGCTGACGGAAAAGGAAACAGAGCACCTCTTTGAAGTCATCGAGCGATTGAAAAACAGGGGCTGCGGCATCATCTATATTTCTCATAAGATGGACGAAGTGCTGCGCATTTCCGATACCGTCACCATCATGCGTGACGGACATTGGATCGGCACCAATCCTACATCCAATATGACCGTGGACGAGCTGATCCGCATGATGGTTGCCCGCGAGATGAACGACCGTTTCCCGCCCAAGCATCCCAACATCGGCGAGGTTTCCCTCAAGGTGGAACATCTCACCACCGTGTACGCTCCGCAGGTATTGGATTTGTCCTTTGAGGCGCACAAAGGCGAAGTGCTGGGTATTGCCGGTCTGGTAGGCGCAGGACGCACCGAACTGCTGGAAAGCATTTTCGGACTGCGGAAGATTCAGTCAGGCGATATCTTCATTAACGGTGAAAAGTATGATCATAAGAAGCCGCCCAAGGAAGTGGGGCTGACCCTGCTGACGGAGGAACGGCGCGCCACAGGCATTTTCCCACTGCTGGACATTCGCTGGAATACTGTGTCTTCCAGTCTGGAAAAGGTACTGAATAAGTACCACCTGATTTCCAATAAGCTGGTGGAGGAAAAAACCCAGTGGGCAGTAGATGCCATGCACATCAAGACGGAAAGCCATCGCACGCTCATCAGCAATCTGTCCGGCGGCAACCAGCAGAAGGTGTTACTGGGCCGCTGCCTACTCAATGACCCGCAGATTCTGCTGCTGGATGAGCCGACCCGCGGCATCGACGTAGGGGCCAAATACGAAATCTACCAGTTGATCCTGGAATTAGCCGATCAGGGCCGCACTGTCATTTTCGTATCGTCGGAAATGCAGGAACTGATGGGCGTGGCGGATCGCATCATGGTTATGAGCGGCGGGCGCTGCGCAGGTATTGTTCCTGCTGCGGAAGCGACCCAGGAAGAAATCATGCGCCTGGCTGCCATGTATGTGAAATAATCAATGGCTGATCTATCATGAAAGAGAGGGATTATCATGTCAGTTGCTTCTGCTCCTTCGCAGAATAAGAAAATAGGAAACCTGATGATGCAGAACGCTATCTATCTGGCGTTGGCTGTCATCGTGATCATCATCGTGGCTATCGAGCCCTCGTTTCTCTCGCTGCGGAATGTTTCCAACATTCTGGCTCAGTCTGCGCCCAAGCTGATCCTGGCGCTGGGTGTGGCTGGCATCCTGATCCTGGGCGGCACCGACCTGTCTGCCGGAAGTCTGGTAGGTATCGGCGGTGTTATCTGCGCGTCGCTTCTGCAAAGCGCCACCTATTCCCTCAGGATCTTCTCGGATATGCCTGTTCTCCCCTTGATCGTTCCCATTCTGATTGCCGTGGTGGTTTGCTGTGCTTTCCAGGCGCTGCATTCCTTCCTGGTGTCAACCCTGAAAATCGCTCCCTTCATCGCCTCTCTGGGAATGCAGATGCTGGTGTACGGCGCCATGTCTCTGTACTTTGACGGCATCAACCATTCCTCACCTATCGGCGGCCTGGATTCTCGGTACACAGCCTTTACGCAGGGTGGTTTCTACATTGGCGCGTTCCGTGTTCCCTATATCGCCCTGTATGCCATCATTGCCTGTACGATCTTCTGGATCGTCTGGAACAAAACCACCCTTGGACGCAATATGTTTGCTGTGGGCGGCAATCCCGAAGCTGCCATTGTTTCCGGCATCAACAACAAAAAGGTGTATCTGATCGTCTATCTGCTGGCTGGCGTTTGCTGCGCTTTCGCCGGGTTCCTGGATGCGGGCCGTACCGGCTCCGCCACCAATCTGTTGGGCGACGGTTATCAGATGGATGCCATTGCGGCTTGTGTGGTTGGCGGTATCTCCATGAGAGGCGGCATCGGAAAAATCAGCGGTGTCATCATTGGCGTGCTCATCTTCCAGGTGATCAATTACGGCCTGATCTATGTGGGCGTCAATATCTATGTGCAGTACCTGATTCGAGGCGCGATCATCCTGTTCGCCATTGCCATTGATACCCAGAAGTACATTCGGAAACGCTGAGGACAGACCCATGAAAGCAGCAGTACTGCGGGAATTTGGAAAGCCGCTTTCAGTGGAAGAATTACCCATGCCAGTGCCAGACCGGGGTGAGGCTCTGGTTCAAGTAATAGCCAGTGGCC
>PITV01000245.1 GCA_017577285.1 Clostridiales bacterium | reverse complement strand
CTGTTCAGCCAGTTCCGAAGCGAACAGTTTTCCCATACGACATCTGTCTTGGTCGTGTTATAGGGCTTGCAGTCCAGCCCGTATCTGCTGATCACCAGCACACTGTTCGTGCCTTCATCATATTCCAGCACCAGCCATTCGATCGGCTCTTTTCCATTTTGTGTATTCCCGTCCTGCTCATAATGACCGAATGTGATATATTCGCCCGTCTTTATTTCCGTTTCCTTCAAGGAGAAGCGCATTCCCTGCTGTACCATCAGCAGCATCACTCCGCCGAAATCATAGAAAAGGATCGCTTCTTTTCCGTTTGCATCCTTTATGTACAGAACAGGCAGGCCGAGTTCTTCTCCCCTGTCCACTTTATAACCGGCATCTTCCGCTTTCGCAGTATACTGATTCAGCAAAGCATCGGAATGATTCGAAACATCATACTGGTACGCATCATAGGTCTTTCCGTTATATGCAAAGTTCCTTGTGTTGACTACTCCTGCCTTTCCAAAGACTGTTTCGGGATCCGGAAGCGCATTGACGGGCGCAGGAGACGGTGAAGGAGAAGGTGTCGGAACAGGTGTCGGCGAAGGAGTCGCAGTCAGCATAACCCCCGGCAAGCCCTGGACTACCGTCCTGGGAGTAGGGGTTGCATTCGCCCCCCGCTGCGGCACATAGGGAGCGACCGTTTTCTCGGAAACTGGCTGTTTGTCGGAAAAACTGATACAGCGGCACGACATATCGACCCAGTATCCGACATAGTTGCCGTACTTGTACTGCAGGGTGATCAGAAAAGGCTGACCGCGATCCTCGATCACCCACTGGGCGTGGGTGATCGCCGTTGAGTGCTGATCTGTGTCAGTGGACGGACTGGTATCAGACTTGATACCCATATCAAGATAGGGTAGCATGTTATCATTTTGCGGCGGTCCATATACTGCCGAAAGAGCGGAGTAGATGATATTGTAATTTTCCAGGCACTTATCTCCCTGCTTCTGAGAACCGCTTGAATAGTCATCTTCATTGAATTCAAACAGCACCTTGTACAGTTTGTCAGTCGACAGGAAGTAATAATAAACCTTCGCCTTCAAACCGGTGGATAAAAAACTGACATTCGAAAAAACGAGAGCTGCCGATGAAGCGCCGATACGTTCCCGGTTCTCATATGAGATCATATGGCCCTTTCCTGTTTCAGAGCTTCTGACTTCAGAATAGTTACGGCCGTATGCAATTTCGATTTCATCCGATGATTCCGCAAAAGACCAGGCCTGCACTGACAGCAGAAGTGCAATGATCAAAGCAAAACACAGTGACCTTTTCATGTTTTTCCTCCACACTTAATTCATTTATTTTCACGCATACTCTGTTACAGATATTATACATATCCGTGCAAAGATTTGCAACCTCAGATTTCAATTCGGAGGATATTCAAAGAACGTTCCGCGTCTGCCCCGCCACTCCCTCTCTGTCCGGATTCTTTATTTCGACAACCGTTTTTCGCACAGATCAGAGAATGAAACATTTGCCATTTTCTCCTGTGTGTGCTATTATAATAGAAATACTCCATTCAAGGAGGGCCCGAAAATGCCTGTTCAGCTCGTAAAGCTTCCCATCCGCCGCAAGGACGGTCTGGTGCTGAGGATCTGCAAGGGACACTTCGCCACCAGTCACAGCCATATCAATTACTATATCGACGTAACACAGCAGAAGTTCCGCCTCAGCGAGGCCCGCGCCGTGGCGCAGGAACTGTGCAGCGAGTTCAAGATGACCACCATCATCGATACCATCCTGTGTCTGGACGGCACCGAGGTCATCGGCGCCTGCATGGCCAGTGAACTGACCAAATCCGGCTACATGAACATGAACGCCCACCAGACCATTTATGTGCTCACGCCGGAACACACCTCCGGAAGTCAGCTCCTGTTCCGTGAGAATACCGCCCCCATGATCAACGGCAAGCACGTAATGGTGCTGATGGCCAGCGCCACCACCGGTTTCACCGCCAAGTCCGCCATGGAGACCATCCGTTATTACGGCGGCCACGCGGTAGGCGTATCTGCCATTTTCGCCACCATGAAGGAGGTAGACGGTCTGCCCGTCACCAGCATCTTCGACCCGACAGATTTCGAAGATTACCAGAGCTGGGACGCCAATGACTGCCCCCTGTGCAAGCAGGGGATCAAGGTGGACGCCCTGGTGAACAGTCACGGCTACTCCAGCCTGTGATCAATAAAACGAAAAAGGAATAAACAATGAATATTGCAGTCTATTGCGCATCGTCAGGCGGAAATGACGATGTCTACCGCCGCTTCGCTTATGATCTCGGCACTGAGATCGGCAAACGCGGTCATACGCTGGTATACGGCGGGTCAAAGGGCGGCCTGATGGGTGCTGTCGCGGACGGATGTCTGGATGCCGGCGGAAAGGTGATCGGTGTAGAGCCCGATGTGCCCCTGATCCGTGCCCGTCAGCATCCCCGCCTGACCGAAGTGATCTTCACTGACAGCATGGCGGAACGCAAAACAAAAATGATCGAACTCTCGGACGGGTTCATTGCCCTGCCCGGCGGCCCCGGCACGCTGGATGAGATCACCGAAGCGATCGACCTGAAAAAGCTGCATCTGGTCCGCGGCGGCATTGTCCTGGCTGATGTAAACGGCTTCTGGCAGCCGCTGCGGCAGATGCTGCATCACATGAACAGCTGTACTTTTCTGGATGCTCCCATTGAGAATGATGCGCTCTTCTCTGATGATATCCCCGCTATATTGAATTATCTGGAGGAAAATTATGAAGTTTAACATCTCTGACCGTCTTCACGGCTTTGTGGTGGACAACATCCGTGAAAACAAGGAGCTCCGCGGACGCATGGTGGAAATGCACTATGAAAAGACCGGCACCAAACTGTGCTGGATCGACAATGGGGAAGAAAACAAACTCTTTTCCATCACCTTCAAGACTCTGCCCGAAAACAGCACCGGCGTGTTCCACATTCTGGAGCACTCCACTCTCTGCGGCAGCAAAAAGTACCCCGTGAAAGAGCCCTTCGTGGAACTGCTCAAGAGCAGCATGAACACCTTCCTGAACGCCATCACTTTTTCTGACAAGACCATGTACCCCGTATCCAGCCGTGTGGACAAGGACTATCTGAACCTTGCGGGCGTTTATATGGACGCCGTGTTTGCTCCCCGTCTTCTGACCGATGCCAACATCTTCTATCAGGAAGGCCGCCACATCGAAGTGGATGAGGATGGCAATTTCTCCTACAAGGGCGTCGTGTTC
>PITV01000244.1 GCA_017577285.1 Clostridiales bacterium | reverse complement strand
GACCTGATGTGCATGTCCATTGCCGATACAGCGTCTTTCGGTATCCTGCGGTTTATCACATCCGATCTGGAGAAGGCCTCCCGCGTGCTGGAGGAAAACGGCTATACCGCCTGCATCAACCATGTGCTGGCTGTGCCGGTGGAGGACCGTCCGGGCGGACTGGCGGATATCCTGGATATCTTTACCCGCAACGGGATCAGCGTGGAATATATGTATTCCTTCAATCAGGGCGTGAACGGCAAGGCGCTGATCGCTCTGAGAGTATCGGATTACAAGCTGGGCCAGAAGGTGTTGGAGGAACAGGGCGTCCACATCATATCCCGGGAAGAACTGGAAAAACTTTGCTGATCGGAGGCAGTATTTTGCACTGTCGTAATACATTTATACAAGTGGATCTGAGTGCGATCGCCGAGAACACGCGGGCTCTGAAAAAAGAGATCGGGAACGTGAAAATGCTGGCGGTCGTGAAGGCGAACGCCTACGGCCACGGATTGCTGAAGGTGGCTAAAACGGCGCTGGAAAACGGAGCGGAAATGCTGGGCGTCGCTATCCCCGAAGAAGGCATCGAATTGAGGAACGGCGGGGTCACCGCCCCTGTTCTTGTGCTTGGCGGAGTGAATGAGACCGGTGCGGAGGCTTCTGTCAGGTATGATCTGATACAGACCGTGTTTGACCGGGCGGGCGTTGAACGGCTGAACCGTGCCTGTGAAAAATGGGGCAAAGAAGCGCAGATGCACCTGAAACTGGATACGGGCATGGGTCGGATCGGTGCCAGAACGGAAGAGGAAGTTCAGGATGTGCTGGACGCGCTGAAAGAGTGTCCGGCGGTGCGTCTGACCGGTGTGTTCACCCATTTTTCAGATGCGGACGGGGCCGGCGAGGAATATACGCGAGCCCAGATGGCGAAATTCAGCAGGCTGTGCGCCATGCTGCCTGATGATATCCTGCATCACGCGGCGGCCAGCGCGGCCATGCTCCGGTTCCCTGAAGCCAGATATGATATGGTGCGCGCGGGGATCGCGCTTTACGGATATTCTCCGGTGAAAACGGATGTGAAACTGCGCCCGGCGCTCAGTTACTTTACCGAGATCGTTTATATCAAGGAAGTCAATCCGGGAGATCAGATCAGCTACGGCCGCACATTTACCGCGCCCGGGCCTATGCGGGTCGCCACCCTGGCTGTCGGCTACGGTGACGGGTATCACCGCCTCGCGGGAGAAAAAGCATATGTGCTCATTGGCGGCAAAAAGTGCAAGGTGCTGGGGCGCGTGTGCATGGATCAGATGATGGTGGACATTTCGGGAACAGACGCCCGCGTGGGGGACACCGCCGTGCTGATGGGACGGCAGGGAAATGAATGCATCGACGCGGAGCAGGTGGCAGCCTGGGCGGGAAGCATCTGCTGGGAAGTGCTGCTCTCCGCTACAGCGCGCGTTCCTATCGAATATATCGGCGAATAAGGAAGGATCTCGTCATGCCCAATAAAAAGAAAAAGATCGAAAATGTATATAAACCGTATGTGCGCGGCATCCCGGTCACCGGAACTGTTATCCGCCGCGGGCTGAAACTGCTGGTGTATCAGCTGGTCTTCGCTGTGTTCTTCCTGCTGGGAGGAGGCGTGTTCTCCGGCGGGGCGGCAGTGCTGCGGTACATCGCGACGGTCGTTGTCGTTTTTGTGTGCTGCGCGCTGGTGTGGATGGACGGATCCCGTGACGGAATGACGGATGTTACCGCCGGCCAGAACGCCTACAAGCACCGTGAAGCAGGAAAAGAGATCACCCGGGCTGAACTGGAGAAGTGCTATCATCCGCTGAGGAGCGTTGTGACCTTCCTGGCGGTGGCGTTGCCTCTGGTGCTGGTCAGCGGTCTGTATGCCTGCATGGCTGTGAAGGAAAGGATCGCGCTGCCTGTGGCTGAATGGGCGGGCAGCGCCTCCGGAAGCGGTGCCGGTGAAGGACTGGGCTACTATATCAAAACTTCCCCGATGAAACTGGTGGATATCCTCCGCGTCATCGTGAGGATCTGCATTTTCCCCTTTATGAACCTGGCGGATTCCAACGCAAAGGAAACGAGGCTTCTGATCGACCGTCTCAGTCCTCTGCTGATCTGTATCCCCTTCATGGCTTATATTCCCGCGTATCTCATTGCGCCCAGAGCCAGAGCTCAGACGCACGGGCAGATCGCCGCCGGCGAAAAGAAAGCACAGAAGAAGCGGGCGAGAATGGAAGCTCGCAAGCGCGAACGCGAAGAGAAGAACAGGCTGATCTGATATGCGGATCATTGCTGGTGAAAAGAGGAGCCGGATCCTGACGGCACCCGAGGGCATGGACACGCGGCCCACGGCGGATAAAGTGCGGGAAGCGCTGTTCAGCATCCTGTCTTCCCGCGTGTGGGATGCCAGAGTACTGGATCTCTACGCCGGAAGCGGCGCCCTGAGCCTTGAGGCGCTGAGCCGCGGCGCGGCAAGCGCTGTGCTGGTCGATAAGGACCGCAAGGCGCAGCAGGCGATCCGCAGGAATATCGAGGCGCTGGAATACGGGAAACAGGCCCGGGTCCTTCCGGTGCCGGATACGGTGGCACTGGCGCAGCTGGAACGGGAAGGGGAGAGGTTTGATCTGATCTTTCTCGACCCGCCCTATAAAATGGATACCGCGGCCGTGTGTGATGAGATCCTGCAGAAAGGCCTTCTGGCGGATGACGGGATCATCGTTATCGAGCACAGGAAAGATACGCCGCCCGTGCCGGGCGCCGGATTCGAGATCACGGATACCCGGCATTACGGCATCGCGGGGCTGATGTTCCTGAAGAAGAAAACTGACGGAGGAAAGGAAGACCGGGCTGATGAGTAAAAAAGCATGTCTGTATCCGGGCTCTTTCGATCCCGTAACAAAAGGTCATCTGGACTTGATCAGAAGAGCCTGCGCGCTGTATGATACGGTGTATGTGGGCATCCTTTACAATCCCGATAAGACAGGTCTCTTTACGCCGGAGGAGAGAAAAACTCTTCTGGAAAAGGAACTGGAGGATCTCGGGAATGTGAAGGTCGTGGTGTGGGACGGTCTCACGGTGGATCTGATGAAGAAACTGCGCGTTAAAGTCGCGCTCCGCGGGGTGCGGAACAGTGCGGATGTTGAAAGTGAGACGGCTATGGCGTGGCTGAACCGGACGCTTTACCCGGAAATGGAAACGGTGTTTCTGCCGGCGGATGCCGGACTTGCGCATGTCAGTTCATCTGCTGTGTGGCAGATAGCGAGCTTTGGCGGCGATGTGTCCGCT
>PITV01000243.1 GCA_017577285.1 Clostridiales bacterium | reverse complement strand
CATTGAAGATGTCGAACAGATTCTTCCACTTGAAAGCACCGGCGTTGTCAAGGAAGCCCTTGTCCCCCAGTGTGAGGAGCCCTGTTCCGTACAGGATCACAAAGAATACGATCGCGATGATAAACAGCAACAGGGAATTTGAAAGTTTTTCCCGGGTTTTCTTTGCTTTCGGTTCAATACCCATCATTTCTCTCTCCCCCTTCCGCGTCACTGCAATCCGGCAGCTTCTTTTTCGGACGAAGCACCGGAGAAATGATTTTTGATTTTAGCCCACCGGTAAGCGGCAAAGGTCTTCACCTCAGAGGAACTGACCACTACCAGAATGATAATGACCACCGCCTGGTAAGCCCTGATATTCTGAATATTGATGCCCATGCAGTAGAGCGTTCTCGTAAGAAGCTTGTAGGCATAGGCGCCCAGCACGGAACCCACGATACGGAACTTGCCGCCACCCAGAGCGTTTCCGCCGATAGCCACAGCCAGAATGGCTTCCATTTCGATATTCTGCATCAGCGTGCCGTAGCTCACCTTCTGCACGCCCAGCAGACGGGTCTCGCTGATGATGCCGGCCATCGCGCAGCACAGTCCCAGCAGGCCGAAGCAGATCAGTTTGATCGCGGTGGAATTGATTCCGTTCAGCCTTGCCGCGCTCTGGTTGATACCGACAGACTGGGTATACAGGCGCAGGGAGGTGAACCGGAAGATCAGGAAAAATATGACCGCGAACAGGATCGTTATCAGGATCGGGGTGGGGATCGGAATGCCCGGAATGACATTGGCCAGGATCGAAGTATAGTCATTCGACGGCACGATCAGGTTCGCCGTTCCGCCGATCCAGTAAGCGACGTCTCTGCCGCAGGTAAACAGGATCAGGGTGGCGATCATGGGCTGTATGTGGAATACCGATACCAGCGTTCCGTTGAACAGACCGAAGAGCACCGAAACAATGATCGCAAGCAGCAGTGCCAGCAGGATCCCGGGGATCGCTACAGGATTCTCCGCGGTGTTCGGACACATCAGGATCAGCGATTTTGTAAACACAGTCGCTGAAATAACGCCGATCGCACCGACGGAAATATCCTGTCCGCCGCAGGAAGCGGTTACCAGCGTCATGCCGATCGCGATCAGCACCAGTTCTGTCGCGTTATCCAGCACCTCGATGATGTTGCCCGTCAGTTTGGGGCCGCCGATGGAATCCACGATGGAAATATTATAGAAGGAAGGATCACGGATCAGGTTGAACAGCAGCAGACCGACAATGGCGATCACCGCGATCAGCAGCTGCGTGTTCTGCCTGAATATGTTCTTCGCTTTCTCTCCCAGGCTCATCTTCATTCTCTCTCACCTCACGGCATAATCTGTAGGATCATCGTTATCCGTCACTGTCCGGCGATGGTGCGCATGATATTCTCCTGCGAGATATCATCGCCTGTCAGCTGGCCCACTACCTTCCGGTCACGCATGACGATGAGGCGGGAGCAGGTGCGGAGCATCTCCTCGATCTCGGAGGAAATGAACGTGATCGCCATCCCCTCCTCCGCCAGTTTCAGCACCAGACGCTGGATCTCCGTCTTGGTGCCCACATCGATACCGCGTGTAGGTTCATCAAGGATCAGGTAGTCAGGATGCGTCAGCAGCCATCTCGCGAGGATCACCTTCTGCTGGTTTCCGCCGGAGAGCGATCCCACCGGCGTATCCTGTGAAGCTGTTTTGATGCTCAGGGCTTTTACATATTCATCAGCGAATTTTTCCGCCTCACGCTTGTGGATCGGGTGGAAGAAGCCTTCTTTGATCTGCAGTGCCAGGATGATATTATCGCGAACGGACAGATCTGCCACGATACCGTCACGCTTGCGGTCCTCCGGCAGATATCCGATGCCCATTTTCATGGCTTTCTTGGGAGACTTGATGTGCGCTTTCTTTCCGTTGACGCTGACCTGGCCTCCGGTCACATTATCCGCTCCGAAAATGGCGCGCACGCTCTCGCTGCGTCCGGAACCCAGCAAACCGGTAAAGCCGTTCACCTCTCCTTTTGAAATGTTGAAATCAAAGGGCTTCGCGAACTCGGATGACAGACCGGACGCCCGGTAGAACACATCCTTCTGTTCATTTTCATCATAGGTGTTTTTATTTTTAATGGAAGAAACATTTTCCAGTTCCTTACCCATCATTTTCGCAACCAGTTCCACCTGGGGAAGAGATTCGATCTCGTATTCTCCCACCAGCTGGCCGTTCCTCAGAACGGTAATACGGTCGCACACTTCATAAACCTGTTCCAGGAAGTGTGTGACAAAGATGATGCCTACGCCCTGCGCCTTCAGTTTTCTCATCAGGTCGAAGAGCATATTTACTTCCTTGTCATCCAGAGATGAGGTAGGCTCATCCAGGATCAGTACCTTGCAGTTCATATCCACCGCGCGGGCGATGGCGACCATTTGCTGCACAGCCAGGGAGCAGCTGCCCAATTGCTGAGCGGGGCGGGCGGGGATGTTCAGGTTCTTCAGCAGTTCTCCCGCCTTCTTTCTCATGCCGGACCAGTTGACCAGAGGGAAATTGCTGCGGCCGATGTACATATTCTCGGCAACAGACAGATTGGGGCACAGTGTGATCTCCTGGTATACGGTGCTGATACCGTACTCCTGTGCCTCATGAGGCGAATGAATGGTGATATCCCTGTCGATGCCCTCAATAAAGATCTTGCCGCTGTCCTTGGTATGTACACCGGTAAGCACCTTGATCAGGGTGGATTTTCCCGCGCCGTTCTCTCCCATCAGCGCATGGATCTCCCCTTTTCTCAGCGTGAAATCCACATTCTGCAGGGCTTTTACACCGGGAAATTCCTTGTATATGCCGCGCATGGACAATACGACATCTTTTTCCATTCGTTATGCCTCCCCGTTATTGAAAGAAAATACTGAGAATAAAAGAGGCGGTACGGGCATGCGGATGGCTCCGCAGACCCGCACCGCCAATCAACAGATCAGATCAGATCGTTCTTTCGACCGGATTACTCGCCCAGACCGAAAGCAGCGATGTCTTCTTCAGTGATTTCGAAGCAATCGAATCCACGCTCGGGGTTGATGAACTGCTTCTTCTCGTTCAGGCCGGTGATTTCTCCGCCTTCTTCGAGGATGCCGCTTCTGCCACTCCCACCGTGGCTGCTCTCACCAACGATGTCATCGACGTGAAAGGAGGCACGCCGACGTTCCTGTCACTCCCTTTCCCCCCGACTCCTCTGCCGGACGACGGCCCGTCAGAGGAACTGGCCTTTTCCGTCGAGCCCACGGTGCTGTCC
>PITV01000242.1 GCA_017577285.1 Clostridiales bacterium | reverse complement strand
GTACGGCCCGATGTACAGTACCGCGAAGACCGATGTGGATAAGATACTGAGGCATACCGATCCCGCCTGGGAGAGCAGTGCCCTGTATAACGGTGTCGATGCTTTTGCCGCGGGTACCGAGCCCGGCACCTATAAAATGAATCTGGCAAAGGAGTATTTCCACGCGTCCTCCGCTGACGGCTATGATGTCAATATCGATGTGACTGACGGTCAGCTGGTGATCGATAAGGAAGGCGAGTTCACTGTGTTCGTCATCGGTGACCGCGCCGTTTTCTCCTATGATCCCGATCAGCCTGAAGAGGAAAAGCAGCAGCTGTACGCTGACGGCTATGTTACCGTGCCTGCCGATCTTTCCGAATACGGCATCACGCTGACGCTGAAGGAGGGTATCGATACCCGCCTGTACGCCAAGGTTAATGACAAGACCGGCTCCATTACTGCCGGCAAGCCCACCAAGATGGGCCTGAAGAAGGACAGTTTTATCGTCGAGAGCAGCGATTACAAGGTAAATCTGGTCGTGATCGACGGCCTCATCCTGTTCGACCAGGAGGGCAAGCATACGGCCTACATCATCGGTGATATGCAGCGTGCCGCGTATACCGGCGAAGAGCAGACTGTTCCGTATACCGGGCAGTTCACCATCGCCGCTGAGGACGTGGATGTGATGATCTGCGAGGCGGCCGGCGCGTTTGCCCGTTTCTGCCTGCAGTTCCGCATTCAGTTCATGGTGCTGGGCATCATTCTGCTTACAGCCGGTGCTCTTTATGCCGCGCTTCCCGAAAATGCCATGGTGCACTATATCATCAAGCGTCTCGGCCAGTCCATGCTCACGATCCTTCTGATCGTCTGCGTGGTGTTCCTGCTGCTGCGCCTGATGCCTACCGATTATTTCATTCCTCCGGACAAGATCGAAAAAATGACCGACCAGCAGAAGGAAGACTATCTGCGGCCTCTGGGCTTCCTGGATAATCCCTTCATTCAGCTGGGACGCTTCCTGTACAACGCGATCACCCGGTTCGATCTGGGGCAGAGCCTGCGCTACAACACCAGCAAGACCGTGGCGGAGTGCATTGCCGACACCTTCGGCGTGTCCATGAGCCTGGGTATGATATCACTGGGCATAGCCCTGGTCGTGGGCGTTGTGCTGGGTATCCTGCAGGCCCGTTTCAAGGACGGCGCCTTTGACCGTGCCGGCACGGGCTTCACCATTTTCGTCAACGCTGTTCCCGCGCTGGTCTCCTACAGCCTCATCTGGGCGATCTGCACCAAGGTGTTCGGGCTGCCGAGCCAGTACAACAACAAGGATATCGTCCGCAGCTGTATCGGCCCCATCCTGTGCCTGTCCCTGTCTTCCATCGCCAGCTACATGCTGTGGATGCGCCGCTACATGGTGGATGAACTGAACAAGGATTATATTCGTCTGGCCAAGCTGAAGGGCCTTTCCACCACGGACGTCATGTTCCGTCACGTGATGCGCAACGCGTTCCTGCCTCTGGCGCAGTACCTGCCCTACAACATCCTGCTGACCGTCGGCGGCTCCCTGCTGATGGAGACCTTCTTCGCTGTCCCCGGCATGGGCGATATGCTGACAAAGGCGATCGGCAAATATGACGTGAATCTGGTGCAGGCGCTGGTCATGTTCTATGCCGCGCTGGGCATCCTCGGATTGTTCCTGGGCGATCTTCTGCTGACGCTGCTGGATCCCCGCATCAGCCTTACCGGGAAAGGAGAGACGAGATAATGAAAAGAAATCAATCCAGTTTTCCGGATGATGTAAAGAAAGTACCCGATCTGAAGGTAAATCCCGACATGGTCGAAGCCGAGACCGAGACTGCCTACGAGCGCGGCCGCGGATATGTGGATGCCCGTGATCAGCTGCCCGAAAAACAGCTTTTCGCCTTCGCGGAGTATCACGCGCAGGATGCCGAGCGCACCGGCAACAGCGAGTATTCCTACTGGAAGAGCGTGTGGCGCAACTTCATCAAGAAGCGCAGCGCCGTCGTCATGCTTTGCATATTCTTCTTCCTGTGCATCTTCACCCTGATCGTTCCCGCCTTCAGCAAATACAATGCCAATGCCGAGTACGGACAGAAGGGCTATTCCGCCATCGATTCCAACATGCAGCTGCGTTCTCCCATCGAGATCAAGGAGAGCAAGGCGCTGAAGGACAGCAATTACGTGCACATCTACGGGGATTCCGACAAGGAAGTCTTCGACTGCATGCTGTATGACAGCGACACGCTGGCACAGAAGGTGCTGAAGGTCGTCAAGGGCTCTTCTCCCTTCTATATGCTCAACCGGGTGTATTTCAACACCGAGTACTGGTTCGGCACCAACCAGCGCGGCCAGGATTACTGGAGCCAGGTGTGGCAGGCCACGAAGACATCCATCGTGCTGTCCGTCTCCGTATCCATCGGCCAGATCCTGCTGGGCGTCATCATCGGTCTGGTATGGGGCTATGTGAGATCTCTGGACCGGTTCTTCACCGAGCTTTACAATTTCATCGATAATATCCCCACCATCATCTACATGACGCTGGTGGCCCTGATGATCGGCAAATCCACCCTCATCATGGGCATTGCCATGATACTGTTCTTCTGGCTGGGCACAGCGCGCAATGTGCGCAACCTGGTGCTGATGTACAGAGACCGCGAGTACAATCTGGCTTCCCGCTGCCTGGGCACCGGCACAGCCCGGATCCTGGCGAAGAACATTTTCCCGTATCTGATCTCCGTGATCGTGCTGCGTCTGGCGCTGTCTATTCCGCAGATCATCGCCTATGAAACGACGCTGAACTATCTGGGCCTGCTGCCCGTTACCACGGTCTCTCTGGGCCAGCTGCTGAAGTATGCCCGCAATCTGTTCCTGGAGAATCCCCACACCATGATCTTCCCCGCGGCCATCGTTTCAATGATCACCATTACTTTCTATATTGCCGGCAACGCGTTCTCTGACGCGTGCGACCCGCGCAACCATGTGTAAGGGAGGGAAAAGACGTGAGTGAGAATGTTCAAAGCGTAACTGTTCCTTCCAAGAACGGCCCTGTCACAGTGGATTTCAAGGCCCGCGCCCGTCAGATCCTCTCCAGCGAGCCCATTCTGAGCGCTCGCAATGTGCATGTGCAGTTCACTCTGCGCGGCAATGTGCTCAATGCCATCCGCGGCTGCAGTCTGGACCTGTACGATGGAGAGACACTTGCCATCGTGGGTGAGAGCGGAAGCGGAAAGAGCGTGTTCACCAAGCTGTTCGTGGGCATGCTGGACAAGAACGGAAAGATCACCAACGGTTCCATCGAGTATGACGGCATGGATCTGACCCAGATCGCCAGCGAAAAGGAATGGTGCAAGATCCGCGGCGGAAGGATCGCCATGGTCACCCAGGATCCCATGACCAGCCTGAAC
>PITV01000241.1 GCA_017577285.1 Clostridiales bacterium | reverse complement strand
GTATAAGGTCTGGCGAAATCAGCAAGACGGTCGAGGATCTGTTTCGCGTAGTCCTCCGCGCGCTTTTCATCACACTGGACAAACAGATATATCCTGTCAGCGCCATTTCTGCAGCCGAATCCCTTCTTGCCGGCGATCTCTCTCAGATTCTTGCCCATCATGGCAAGCAGACGGTCACCGCCCTCGGAACCGAACATATCATTGATGACCTTGAAACGGGCGATATTGAAGCTGACCATCGCGTATCTTCCGTTATTTACGCCTTCCTGATCCCGCTTCATCGCGCTGTTGACCGCCTTGCAGAAAGCGCGGCGGATAAACAGTCCGGTCAGTTCATCATAATCTCTGAGCCCCGTCGCGTATTCCTCATGTGCCACCTGAGAGGAAATATCAGTGAAGCTGACAAATACATGATCCTCCTCGGTACACACGAAACTGAGCCGGAACCATTCTTCTTCTCCGGCTGCATCTTTCATTTTGTATTCTCCGCTGATGCTCCTGTCTTTTTCCAGCATGGAGAAACTCTTTTGGATCCTTTGACCGCTTGCTTCATCACACACGCCGCAGGCAACGATATCTTCCCACAGCACTTTTCCTTTTTTGCTTTCCTCGCCGGCAGTCTGAAGCATGGTATAGCGGATAACATGTCCTTCTCTGTCGCACAGACAGGTATAATCGCCCACTGATTCCAGCGCATCCCGCTTGCTTTCGAACTTTTCATTGCTCACACGGGTGCCGATGTTTTCCATCTCGCTGTCATAAAACAGATAGTTGTCTCCCCCGCGGCGTTTCGCGGCGTACATGGCTATATCCGCTTTTCCGTACAACGTTCTGAAATCCGTCCCGTCCTCAGGGCTCACAGCAACGCCGAGGCTGGCGGATATCCGGAGACCGCCCGGCAGATTCATACGGCAGAGCGGATTGATGGCCGCCGTCATTTCAGCAGCTTTCTGTGTATTCTCACAGACGGGAAGCATGATAAAGAACTCGTCTCCGCCGATCCGGCCGATCTGCGCTCCCTCAGGCAGCCCCTCCTTCAGTTTTTTTACAACGGATATCAGGATATCGTCACCGGCCATGTGGCCCATGGAATCATTCAGCGCCTTAAAGCCGTCCAGGTCCGCCATTACAAATGGGCGTGTCTCCCCGGCAGCTGCTTTTTCATTTACGATCTCTTCCATGGCGCTGCGGTTCCAGGCCTGGGTCAGAGGATCGTACAGACTTTTTTCCAGTATGCCCCGGATCCGCTTGCCTTCCCCGGCGGCATCTGAGATAAAGATGCTTGTCTTTTCATCTGCGGCTTTGTAAGCAATATTGACAAATATCCACTTTTCATTATCCTGGTCGGGCTTTCCGAAAAGGATAAAACTACAGAACGCATCTTTTCCCAGTTCCTTTGCCCGTTTGATCTCATCAAAACCTTCTTTTACCTTTTTGCAGTTCCAGTCTTCGTCTGCCAATGCAATGCAGGCCTGAACGAACCGGCTGTATGTTTCCGGAACATCTGAAAAGATCCTGTTTGCCAGCATACCGCTGCAGCAGGTCAATGAACCCTGCTCCTTACCGTATTCGAGGAAAGAAAACCGGTCCGGTGCAAACGGATCGTCTGCCGAAGAAAGCTGGTATTTTTTTTGCAACAGTTCGGTACTTAAAAGTTTCGCTTTGTCTTCTTTTTTGTGCTCCAGCATTACGGTGCCTCCGATATGAGCTGCTTATGTTCCTATTATAGCAGGATTTTTACAATGTGCAACAGCAAATGTAACAATCAACCGCAGACAGTAAACGAATATTGACAACATAGCAGGTTGGCTCTATACTGGCATCGGATCCAATTGAAATACAGGAGGTAAGATCGATGAAACGCCTGACAGCGATCCTTACGCTGACCGTCATGGTTATGATACTGGTACCCGCCTCCGCGGCCAGCTGGTACGGCAATGAGTACTGCAGCTACTGCGGACGCCAGACCTATGTCCACTATTGCAATGATCTCTTAGTCCAGTACGTTGATGATGAATACCACTATGTATATCAGAATGACTGTGCCGTATGCACGACCTGCGGTAACTACATATACTGCAACGATTATGACTGCTACGAAAGGCACTATTTCGTCAACGGATACTGCACGCTCTGCAACTGCCGTGATCCCCGTGCGAACGCGGGATTCACGAAAAAAGTGTTCGTCTGCTCTGATTCTGTCAAGCTCCGCAATCAGCCGGGCGGCGGTTCCACTCTTGATTCCGCCAGTTACGGAACGATGTTCGAGTATGCCGGCACGATCCCGTACGGTAATGACGGAGATCCCTGGTTCGATATCCGTTTCCAGGGTGGTGTACCCGCCTATGTAGCCGCCGGCACGATAAACAGCGAATTCTGGATCTTCAGAAGGACCTGTGTTGTGAAATATTACGATTCAGCAAAGACGCTCAGAATCACCGATTCCACCCATCTTGTCAAATGCCCCGATTCCTACTCGGAATACAACGAGCCCGGCTCAAAGGAAGCGTTCTACGGACAGACTTTCACATGCTACGGAGAGACGCTGGATGAGTTTTTCCCCAATCGCGTGTGGTATCTTGTAAAGAGTGACGGAGCATGGTTCTTCGTGCCCGCCGGCGATGCCAAAATCAATTGATATCTTCCCCGATTTCCCCGGAGCAGAATTCTGCAGCAGACTGCTCCGGGGATTTTTATTTATAACTTTTTCACTTATAGTTCATAACAGTTTACGGATTGGTATGAAATGCGAACCCGGATCTGAAGTGAAGTACACGATTCGTGTACATAATATGATTTTCCTATGGTCATTTGTCCCCGGATGTGATATGATGTAAGCGGTTACAAGGCATGCCGGGCGCGACCGGCCGGATATAATATTCTGCACGCGGAGGTACATACTCATGCCTAAAGTTCGCCATTTCAACTCACGCACAGCTGTATCACTGCTGCTCGTCTGCTGTTTCCTTCTCTCCTGCATCGGTTTCCATTCTTCTGCGGAAGATGATATCCCTCTGATGCCGGTAAAGCATGTGTTCGAGTCCAAGGATCTGACTGCCTTCGCCGCAGGCGCAAAAGCAGACGGTGAAGCCGTTACAGCCGGCGATGAAGGATACTTCACACTGGTATACAGTGAAAAGACCAAGGTGGACGGAAGCATCAAAGAATGGGATGACGGATACACCTCCTCTCAGCGTGTCAATTTCGGCGGAAAGATGACTGCAAAGTATCATTACGTTGCCTTTGCCACTCAGATGCCCGGAGCTAAGGTGACAGTCTGGTGGGTCGAAGGCGGTGATGACGGACGTCAGATATCTGTAACGGACGCATCCGGCAAGGAAGTGTTCCGCACAGAAGCGACTGTCGCGAAAAATATGCCCTGCCGCTCGGTATTTATACTGGATGAGCCGGGAGAATATCATCTGGG
>PITV01000240.1 GCA_017577285.1 Clostridiales bacterium | reverse complement strand
GCCCGGTACTGCGCGTCGTGGATCGCTTTCTTTCCCGTCAGCACCTGGGCGATATCATCCAGATACGCCTGACGGTCATGGGGATGGATCAGCCTGGGCCACACATCGGGGAAATTCGCGAAGAACTCCTCCTCCAGACCGAAGAAATCCTTCCACGCTGTCGCGATGCGTGTGACGCCTGTTTCAAGGTTTGTGATGAAAGGATAGTTCCTCTCGTTTGCGACACACATGGCGTCAAACATGCGGTTGGTCAGTCCGCTCAGGTTCAGATGCGTTCCGGTAACGTTCTTGATGTAGGTGTTCTTGCGCTTCTGCTCGGTCTTGTTTTTGTACATCATATAGTCGGCAGTTTTCAGAACATCACGCAGATTCCTGTATTCGGCACCGGAAACCGCGTAACCGACCGCCACGGAGGGATTGTAATCCAGATCTCCGGCTGACTCCGAGCAGGCCTTCTGCACATCCTCCAGCTGCTGGGTGACCGCTTCTTCATTGATGCCCCTGTAGATCGCGAGGAACTCATCGCCGCCCATTCTGTAGATTCCGCGGGCATCGGTGAGATACTTCTGAAGGAAACCCGCGATCATGGAGATATACCGGTCACCCTCCTGATGCCCGTACAATCCGTTGACCGCCCGCAGATTGTTGATATCGAAGAAGACGAAGATGAACGAATCATCCTTCTTCCGCAGGAAATGCCTGTCGTACACTTCCATGTCCTGATCGTAACTGTGGCGGGACTGCACGCCCGTGAGAGCGTCTGTCATGACCTTGCGTTCGAATATATGCACGGGATTTTCAAGCGAGAAGAAGAAGCCGACTGTTACGATGGTGAGCGCGCCGCCTGTAAAGAGCAGCTCCGGCACGATGATCTGCAGTGTTTCTGCAACGATGAGGATGGCGAGCATGGGCAGCAGCGCGCGCTTGATATGTGCTTTCAGCTTGTAGAAATTGATGAAGATCAGGATGATCGCGAGGAGGAAATACGCGAACGCGATACCGTAGCCGACATACGCGGCCATTCCTGTGCTGGACCAGGTGCCGTTATTCCATGAACCCTGCGCGAACACCTTGCTGATATTCATAAAGGGGAAGGGGAGCAGGGCCAGGTAAGCGACGATGAGGATATAGCCGATATAGTATATCTTGCGGTTGGCTTTCGGGTAACAGATCCGGACCACATAGCTGCACAGCTCGTTTGCATAAAGGATCGCCGACAGGTAGAACATGATGTGAGCGATGTTGTTCAAAACGCCCGTGAGGGTATCCATTGAAAAGTCCCACAGGTTGACGGTACAAACCGTCACGATGTCGAAGACCACATGGATGATGCCGAACCAGACCAGCCGGAAGAAAGCTTTGCTTTCCTTGCCGATCCTGTACTGACGTGATGAAAACATCATAAACAGAAGAACCACAAGGCACACCGTTTCTGCCCTGAGGATCAAGGTTGGATTCGCGATCTGATTCATATACAGCCCCCGCTTATATTATGCTGCCGGTATCAAAACAGTTACATGATATAAACATCATTATACAAATACAGTCTATCATGTGTAAGCGGTAAATGCAATATAATTTGTAGAAAACACATAGAATTTGAGCGTTTTTTCTTATCAAAAGTGCGGTTACACATATTTTACGTAACACAGAATCTGCTGTAATTCAAAAAAGGACACATGCCCGGTGTCATTGACGCAAGGCATGTATCCCTGTTCATAAATGCATTACTGAAAATGCTGTGTTTGCTGTCCGGGCAGATCAGCCGCAAAGTACACGCACCTGTGTTCCTTGCCGCGGTAGGTGACGGCCTCTGTATCCGGGATCTCTTTCATTCCGCAGCGCTTCATGACTGCTATGCTCTTTCTGTTGTCTTCAAAGGCGCCGCATTTCACCCTGCGGAAGCCTGCTTCTGACAAATCCGTCATTGCCTGCCGAACAGCCTGCGTCATGTATCCGTGCCCCCAGAACCGGGGGAGCATGGCATAGCCCAGCTCGATCTCACCGTTTTCGATACCGACATCATTGATGACGCCGATCAGCTCACCGGAGAGAAGGATCCCCCGTACATACCGGTCATTTCGGGAGGAAAGCCCGGAGAACCGCTGAAACATGGCGTCCTTCTTTTCATCGCTGTCCAGCGCCGGCACCATGTAGGTGAGGGTGACATCCGCGTCACACAGGAGTTCAAGGAGCGCCTCCCTGTGAGCGGCGGTTATTCTACCGAGAGAGATCATATCTGCATCATTCATTGTGTGTTCTCCCTGCTGTAAACGGAAACGGCTTATTCCCGGAATGGGATGCCGTCAGAAATGGTCACCCACGTACAGACTCTGCCGGGTGAAAACTTTTGTGAGCAGTTCAGCCCGGCTGATGATCTCCACATCCGGGCGCAGAGACGCTTCCGCGAGGCTGCAGGAACCGGAGATCAGCTGTGCCAGCGCCCGGACGGACAGGGAAAGATCGGGCAGCACGTTTTCCCTGATCCCTGAGACGCCGTCCGGTGCGATCTGCCAGGAACCGTTGTTTTCCGGGATCTGCTCATCACCGGAAACACGGATCACGAAACTCCTGCCGGCCGGGATGTCAAGGCATGCCAGCGCCTTCTGCGTATCGATCACCCGCAGCATATAGTCATTGCGTGCGCTGGTCTCCAGACTGTACGGATCTGAAACGAAATGATGCAGTTCGCAGCCGGTGGGAAGGGGGAGGGTGACCCGCCGGTAATCCGCGCCGAATCTGCCGAGGAACCCCAGCATGTTCAGGAATCCCGTCCTGTTCTTCCACACAGCCTCCTGCACCAGAAGACACGCGCCTTCCGGATCATATTTGTCATCAAAAACGACATAGGCGACCGGTTCATCTCCATCGGACAGCAGATAGCAGAAATGACGGCCGGGCAGATCGGTGCCGTGGATATGAGCCTCTTTCATCTGCGCGGCATCACGGAGGATGCTCAGACAGTGATCCCTGCGGAAATCATCGTACAGTTTCAGATAAGGAGCCGGATCTTCGCCTTCCCGCCACTGATGGATGATACATTCGCAGGGGAAGGGGCGGAGCAGGGAGGGGGCAAAAGCGTATTCGTTCTTATAGCGGATCGTTTCATAGCCGAATTTACGGTAGAAGGAGTGGCTGAAGGGATAGAGGGCGGAAATGACCTCGCCGCGCTCTCTGGCCGCTGGAAGAAGTTTGTCAAAGATCGCCCGGATCACGCCGCCCTCCCTGTATTCAGGCAGCGTGCTGACTGAGCCGATGCCGCCGCAGCAGACATCATGCCCTCTCAGACCGGCGGTGAAATGATTGTTGATGATGCGTCCCATGATGTGTCCGTCATCATCAAAGGAGCCCCAGTCTTCATCCTTTGAACTGATGCATTTTTCCTTCAATGCCTCTGAACGCTCTTCTCTTGAATGGAAGCAGATAGCGGATATACGC
>PITV01000239.1 GCA_017577285.1 Clostridiales bacterium | reverse complement strand
GTTCCGCTCCGCGAAAGCCTGTCTGCGCGCTGTTTTTTTCTGTTTGGGATCTTTGCCGCGGGGCCGGGATATGTCTTGATCTGAGGGGTAAACTGTATTGTAACACATTCTGTTCATTGTGTAAATATGCTGTTCAAAAATCACTTGTAATTATTCACGGAAAACGGCACGATCGTGCCGGGAACAAACCGGTAAAGACAAAGGCGGGAAAATGAGCCCCTGCTCCGTTACGCTGAAGAACCTGCCCGAATGCACCTCGCATCTGACACCGGCTTTTACAGGGGCGGTCTGCAGCCCTGTATCTGCCCGTTTCCCCCGTCGGACGGGCGGAAAACGCGGGGCACTGCTGCACCGTGCATTACGACGGCGGCACCGTCACCGCCCCGGGCTCTCCCGGGCAGGTCCGGGAAATGGCGGGCGATACCCTGCTCCGCTGCCATGCCGCTTATGCCGTCAACCCGCGCCGCGTAAGGGAGACGGGCCGTTTCTATATCGTGACAGAGAGCGGCAAACGCCATCCCGTGCCCGAAAAGAAGCATACCGGCATCGCGGACCGGCCGCGGGCAGCCGTGAAACGCGAAGAAAAGAAAGACGGGGAGGAATAAAAGGCCGCCGCTCCGGCGGACATTGGCATACCTTGGCGGAAACTGCCGGAACCTGCACTTGCATATATGCAGAACCGTGTTATGATGTAGCCGTAAAAGCGCGGCGGCGCGGAGCTGAAAACGTTCCCCCGCGGCGCTTTTTCATATGCCCGTTTTTCTCCTTCCCCGCCGGAACATCCCGGACGGATGCCCTGACACACGATGTGCCGAATGATATACGCATCACGGTTTCCGGATATTTCCGCGAAGCGGGAGAGAACGGGCGCATTACACCGAAAGGAGATGACAGCGATCCGCTCTGAACAAACCGGCAGCCCTGTGCTGCCCCCGGAACGATCCGCGCCGGAAGCGGAAGACCCTGCCATGCAGGATACCGCGGCGCTTATCGAAAAACTGAAGGCCGCTGAACAGCAGCTGCGGGAAAATGATGAAAAATGGCGTCTGCTCAGGAAGCGGGCGGACCTTACCGCCGCCCTCAGCGACCGGCTGACCCCCGCCTGCGGCAGGGAAATGGCGGAGGAGCTTTCCCGCATGATGTGCGCGGGCGCCGATCTTTCCGCCCTGCGGATGGATGAAAACGGCGCCTGTGACCCAGCGTGCCTCACGGAAACGGTAGAAAAGCTCCGCGCCGCGTGGCCCGCCTGCTTCACGCCCCGCCCCCGCCTGCAGGGCATCGAAAAGATCGCCCCGCCCATGCCCGCGGACGTGTATGAACCGAAGGAGCTGAGCGACGCGGAATATTACAGCAGACTGTATAAGGAGTGAAGTTATGGCTGCGCAAGTGAAATAATGGCTGCGCCATAGTGAAATTTGCTGCGCAAGTGAAATAACGGCTGCGCCGCAGTGAAGTTTGCGTCTTTGGCGCAAGTGAAGTTTTTCGCTCCGCGAAAAGTTTCAGTTTGTCCTGAAAAAACAGTAACTTTCACCGTGCGGAGCACATACTTTACCGCGCCGCGGGCACAATTTCACTGAGGCTCCGCCTCAACTTCACTTCCTGCCGCGCAGGAAACTTCACCGCGCGAAGCGCATCCTTCACTGAGGCTCCGCCTCAACTTCACTCGCGCGAAGCGCATACTTCATCGCGCGAAACGCGCACTTCACCGCGGCTTTGCCGCAATCGACCGAAAGGAGTCCCCCATGAGCAATTCCCTCATTAACGTAAAGGAGGTAGCGCGCCAGGCGCTGCCCCGGCTGATCGAAAACCTGGTATTCCCCTCCCTGATCTACAGGGATTACAGCAACGATTTTCAGGCAGGCAAAGGCAATACCATCCAGATCCGCAAGCCCGTGGTGCTGACCGCCTCCGATTTTGACGCGGAGAACGGCACCACCCCCGCCTCCGTCAGCGAAAGCACGGCGGATGTGACGCTGGACAGGCTGGCCACTGTGGATGTGGAGTTCGGCGCGCTGGAGAGCGCCGCGAATATCGACGATCTGAACCGCCTGTTCATCGAGCCTGCCGCCGCCGCGCTGGCGGAAAAGATCAACAGCGACGGCCTCTCCCTGTTCGCCGATATCACCAACTGCACCGGCACCGCCGGCACCACGCCCGACGGTCTGGACGATTTCGCCCTCGCCGCGAAGGTGCTGAACGAGAACAGGGCCCCTTCCGCCGGCCGCTCCGGCGTGTGGAGCCCCGCCGCCAATGCCGCCTTCCAGCAGATCCCCTCTCTGGTGAACGCTGAAAAGAGCGGCTCCACAAAGGCCCTGCGCAGCGGCGCCATCGGCAGGGTGTTCGGCCTGGACAACTATATGGCCCAGGGCGTGAAAAGCTACACCTCCGCCGGGCTGGAATGGGGCGGCACCGCCGCCAGCGGCATGAAGGTGAGCACCGCTGTCACCGCGTCCCTCACCGTCACCGCGGTCAGCAACGCCTCCGCTTCCGCCACCCTCACCGGCTCTCTGAAGAAGGGCGATATCATCACCGTGGGCACTGACCGCCGCGTGCTGACCGCCGATGCCGATGCCGCGGAAAACGCCGTCACCCTCACCCTGAACGCCCCCGTTACCGCCTCCGCCGGCGATGCCGTGAAGGTGGTCGCCAAGGGCGGCGAGCAGAACCTGGTGTTCCACAGGAACGCCTTCGCCTTCGTCACCCGTCCCCTCAGCGCCCCCGCCGGCGTGGAGAGCTACACCACCAACTACAACGGCATCTGCCTGCGCGTGTGCCGCGGCTATGACATGAAGTACAAAAAGGATATGCTCTCCATGGATGTGCTTTACGGCTACAAAACGCTGTATCCCGAGCTGGCGGTGCGCGTGTTGGGCTGATGCCGGTGCTGTACAGATGAAAAGGACCACCGCCGGAATGGTGATGAGCCATATCCGCAATTACTTTGAACAGTACCGCTACACCGGGCGTTTCTCCGTCCGTGACGGCCGCGTTTTCATCCGCCAGGACGCCCGGCCCGGCAGCGGTCCCGCCGCCCTTTCCCCTCTGCCAGAGCCCTGCGGCACATGGATCCGGGTCACCGGCAGCCGCTTTTCCGACGGCGTCCACTGCCCGGATCTGGACGCCGCCTTCGGCGCGGATGAGGATTTTGAGGGCGAGGTGTGGATCCTGTCCCCGCCGCCGGATCTGTGCACCCTCTGTGATGACATCGACGCGTATACCGCCCGCCACCCGGACGGCCTTCTCTCCGAGCGCTTCGGCGAGTACAGCCGCAGGAACGCCTGCACCTGCTGGCAGCAGCAGTTCGCCCCGCGCCTCAATGAATGGCGCCGAATGTTTGTGTGAAGCGCTGCGCGGCGGTGAAATTTTCGCTCCGCGAAAATGAAGTTTGCTGCGCATGTGAAGTTTACTATGCAAGTGAAGTTTGCTGTGCAAGTAAAAACTGCTCCGCAAGTGAAGTTT
>PITV01000238.1 GCA_017577285.1 Clostridiales bacterium | reverse complement strand
CATTTGTACTGTACTGATATGCCTTTTTGCCGATCTGGCCGGAAACAAGTACGCACTGAAGGCTGATCTGTCATATAACGGACAAACTGTGCAGACAAAGATCACTGATGGCATTCTTGAAAAACTTGATACGCCTGTGAAGATCATTATGCTGTCCAGCGGACAAAGCGATTATAATGCCTATTATAATGAAACTGCATCGCTTAAGGTTTTGCTGAACAGATATACAGCAAAAAGCACTTATGTTTCTTTCGAAGAAACACGGCTTGTGACAGATCCTCATCTTGCCGAACAGTATATTGATGGTCTTGGACGTAATTCTGTATCAAATGACTGTCTTATCGTGTATTGCGAAACTACGGACAGAGCAAGGATCCTTGTATCAGACGATTTTTACAGCAAGTCGTATGACAGTGAGCTTGGCGCTTATGTTGTGGTTCAGAATTATGAAAGCGTGATCACTCAAGCTATTCTGTATGTCACAACCGAAGAATTGCCTGTAGCCCAGTTTATGACCGGACACGGGGAAGTCGGAGAAGCAAATCTCGGTGTCATGACCGGAAATCTGCAAAGCGCCAATTATGATATCGTTTTTATCAGGCTGGACACAGATGAACCGGACCCAGATTATCCTCTGTTTATTATTTCTCCGAGAATGGATTTTTCTGAAAAGGAAGTTCAGATGCTTGAGAGGTATGCACTGAACGGCGGTGATTTCTTCATTACCTGCGATACGGTTTCGGAAGAAAAAATGCCGAATTTCTGTACATTTCTGAGAAACTGGGGAATACAGCCGATAGCAGGTATCCTGGTTGCCGAGCAGAATACGAGTGATTACATTGAGAATCCGCTCTATATTGTTCCGTATCTGCAGAATACAGACGCGACGGCTTCCTTGATCGCAGCGGATGAAAATGTATTTCTTCTTGTAAACTGTATGGCTTTTAATTCTACAGCATCGATCGATGGCTCTTATAAAGTCACAAGGATCATGCGTAGCGGATTATCGCATGTAACAATAGACACAAGAACAATGGCTATCACTGATGATGATCAAATATCCAGTCATGATATCGCTCTGCTTTCTGAACGCGTTATGCCGGGCGGTGAAATGAGCAGGCTGTTCATCATCGGAAATACGGAAATTTTCATTAATGGTTCTCTGAATGAGATCACATCAGCAAAACCTTTCCTGCTTGAAATGACACAGTATATCAGGCCTTATCGTAATGTATCCCTTGGTATCTCCCCGAGAACGACAAAAAGGGCAGCTGTGACTCAGCCTTCTCTTCTGCCGGCAATCATTCTGGTATTCCTTCTGCCGCTGGTCGTGCTGATTCCGGCTCTGATCATTCTATTGCCACGGAGACATAAATAATGGATCAGAACATAAAAAAGAAAAAGAAGAGGAAGATCCAGCGCTGGGTATTTGTTGTAATACCTGTTATTCTGGTCGTGTTGTTCCTTGGCCTGCTCTATAAAAACGAGATTACCGATACTCTGTTCTCATCTTGTGATGCCGGCAATATCGTTTCAAAGCAGGGAGTTGATTCCGAAGCACAAAATATCAATGATACTGATACGTCAGACATAAATGTATCATGTATCATTGTGGATCGCAAACCGGATGAATTGTTTTCAGTATATATTCAGCCAAGCAATGATGAGGCATATATGCTTGCGTATATGGACGGACATCTTTATCTTGACGGCGACACCGATCAGCCGCTCAAGGAAGGAATCGATTTCAGCATACAGACATATGCGTCATTTGTGCATGCAGAAGAACCTGTTGCAGATACATCATCTCCAAACAGCAATACAGTCGGGTTGAGTGATTTCGGGCTCGATCATCCCTCTTATTATGCCGAGATCACATATACGGATGGGGAACGCATATCTCTGATGTTCGGCAGCAGTATAGAAGAAAACGGCTTTTTATATTATTACATGAAAACGGACAGAAGCGGCATCATATATCTTGTTTCTGCTGATTTCTATGATGCTTTTTCATACCGGAGGCATGCGATGCATCCGGTGGATTCTCCTAGCCTGAGAACAGACCTGATCGATGAGATCGATATATCAGGTGAGATCGTTTTTTCTCTCAGGTACAATAAGGGATACTGGGATTCACTTTCCCCCGTTTCGTATCCGCTCACCGATGAAAAGGTTGATGGTTTGCTCAATCGTATCGGGAATATACTGTTCTCATCCTACATCGGTGAAAAAGATGAACTTGATTTAAATGAATACGGTTTGAATGAACCACGTATATCCGTTGATATTTTCATGGCTGATACCATCGTGGAAGGCTATGACTCAAACGAGGTTTTCTATTCAGAACATGTTTCTGGAAATATACATCATCTTCTGATCGGAAAAGATTACAACGAAGTAAGTTATTACTGCATGTATGATAATGCTGTATATATTGCCACATATTTTACAAACGGTTTCTGGTTCGATATCGATCCGTATGATTTCTATCTGCAGAATCCTGTAAATATCCCGACAAACGCTTTGGTTTCTGTTTCTGTCGAGAATAACGATGATACCACAGTATACTTATTTGATTTTGCGGAACATGTGCTGGATAATGGTCAGATACAGACGGATGAAGAAACCGGTGAATATATTTATGATGTTCTTGTTTACAGGGATGGTGACCTTATCAGTACAAACGATTTTCTTTCCTGGTACGGTCAGCTGACAGGCTTATCTTTTTCCGGAAAATTGAATGAATCAAAAACACTTGCTGACGGAAAAACACCTGAAATATCATTTGTGATCAAAGCACAGGATATTGAAAGAAAGATCGACCTGGTCAAAGAAGATGCCTTGAATTATACCGTATATATAAACGGTACGGCTGTTTACTACATAAGCGGTACAAAGATAGAAGTATTGACAAAGAAGCCCTGAATGCAAAAAAAAGACGGTTTTTGGGCGGGCTTCGTAACACAGTATTAGGTTCCAATCGACGAAAACGTAATGTTTTCAATGCTTACGGCGTGATTTCGGTCACGCCGTTTGCTTTGCCATCAGTTCATGGATTGGGATAAAACCGATGCCGTTGTACTCAATGCGGATGTGCTGTTCCCTGTGCCCACTGCTCTTGTCAGGCGCACTCACATAGATCGCGCTGATCAGCTCATGCAGAATATAGCCATCCAGCTTCTTGATACCGACATAGGCTCTCGCCTTTTCATTGATCCGCTCAAGATGATCGTTCTCTGCTTCCTGTTCTTCGATTTCCTTCCGCAGTCTGTCAGTATCGTCTTCCAACTGCTTCTGCTCCGCTTCATAGGTCTGACTGAGCATCTCATACCTTTCATCACTCAGTCTGCCTGCCGCATTATCCTCATATACCTTGATGAACAGGCGTTTCAACTCAGAGATACGGCGTTCATCCCGGTCAAGCTCCTTTTTCCGGATTTGGATCGCTTCCTTGCTTGCCTGACGCT
>PITV01000023.1 GCA_017577285.1 Clostridiales bacterium | reverse complement strand
AGATATATATAAGAGACAGCCATCGCGGCAGTGCTGCTGCTGAAGGACCGGGATGTCAGCCTTGCCCTGGCAGGCGCCTGGCTCGCTTCTCTGGCCGACATGGTCACCCGCATGATCCTGGTGCTGCGGCGCTACAGAAAGGGCAAGTGGGCGGATATCCGGGTATAAGTGAAAGTGAGATCCCGTGCGGTGCTTTGCTTCTGACATTCAGTCGAGGCGGGAACTCAGCAGGATACTTAATGGAAATGAATACGCAAAAACACCGGCGTTGTTATCAGATGCGCCGGTGTTTTTATCACCCGTCATTCATAAAATATACTGTCTCTCAGAGCACGACCTGTTCTCCGTCCCTGCAGAAAGGCTTCAGCTCACCGTCCCGGATCAGATATGCCTCGCCATAAAGCGTCTGCACACCCTTCTCTTTCAGGATGTAGCAGCCGTCGCACATGGCGATGAACTGCCGGCTGACACTGTCCTTATACGCGATATCCTCATACAGCCTGAGACCGTCCACCGTTTCATCCTTAAAGAACTGATAATGGGGCATCACCATGACTTCTGTCAGCCCGAGCCCCCTCCTGAAACGGCGGAACCCGGGATCGGCCGCTTCTCCCGTCTCTTCCGGACAGCAGTACACCGCCGAGGCGCTGTTCATGGTGCCGGCGGAACAGGTGACGATAACGCCGCTCCAGGGGCGCAGGAGCCCGCGCAGCCCGATCTCCTCAAAAAAGGTGTTCTGGGTGGGCACATGCCCGCCGCTGAGGAAAATGATCTCCGCTTTACCGATCAGTTCCTTCGCCCGGTCTCTTGTGCGGTCATCCAGGATATTGAAATCCTTCATTTCAAACCCGGCATTCTCAAAGGCCGCCTTTACCTGCGCCCCGTACCGGTCGCAGGCCTGCGCGTTCGCGGGAGAGGACGCCACATACAGAAAGTTCACCCTGTCTCCCAGCCGCTCACGCAGTCTCGGGATCAAATCGTTCTCCTCATGCAGGGCGGGCTCGCTGAATTTCTCGGGCGCGGAGCACAGGAAACAGCTCTTTTCCCCCTCCGGGCCTTCATCGTCTTTAAAGAAATACCCTTCGCGGAGCAGGGTTTCCAGCACCATGGCCTCCCGGCCCGTCATAACAGGATCCTTGGGGCCGTGAGGCTCATAGCGGTTCACGCTCATGGCCTCTACCGGATCCACGAGTTCGGGCGTAAAGCCCTCATCCGCCTCGTAATCATCCAGCGCCTGCGCTCCGGCATCCGCCTTCACTTCACACAGATAATAATAGTTGTCCTGACAGAAGACCAGCTCATGCTGATAAGAATCCCCCTGCCGCCGGGGCACGCACCCGTAGGGGCGGATCGAGCCGGGGATGATCTCCATCCCGGCTTCCTCCCGTGTCTCGCGGATCAGGGCCTGCTCCATGGTCTCCCCCGGCTCCATGCCGCCGCCGGGAAACTTGTAGTAATTGAACTTGCGACTGTGCACCATCACGACCTTCCCGTCCCTGATGATGACAGCGCGGACAGACGGACGCACAAACTGCTTCCAGGCGGGATCATAGTCCTTCATATCCAGTGAAAACAATTCTCTCATGTACTGTCCTTTCAGCCTCTGCCCGTCTTATGACTGTATTTCATGCGGTACATGGCTGCATCCGCATCGTGGAGCACCTCCTCCACCTTTCTCACCTCGCGGCGGTCCCTGAGGCAGAAGCCTACGGAAGCGATCACCTTATAGGGCAGTCCTTCCGACTTTTCTCTCAGACGCCGCAGTATCTCATCGCTGCGCTCTCTGGCCTGTTCGGGCGTATAGTCCCCCACGCACAGCAGATAGAACTCATCGCCGCCGGCGCGGATGGCGATCTCATCCCCGGCCGTCACTTCCTTCAGCACATCGCTGATCAGGGAAATGGCCCGGTCGCCCTCCTCATGCCCGTAGGTATCATTGATGGTCTTCAGGTCATCCATATCCACGACATAAGCCAGATATCTGGCATCGGGCGCGGCGGTCTCCAGCCGCTCCTTCAGTTTTTCATCCATTCCGCGGCGGTTGTACAGCCCGGTCACCCCGTCCGTGAAGGAGGAGGCCAGCAGCTTGCCCTGCGTGCGCATCATCTGAAGGGATGTGCTCACCGTGCGGATCCAGTTGCGGAACACCTCCGTGGGCGTGATACCGCTGCTGAGGCTGGTCTGGAGCACACCGTAGCCAAGCGTGTCCTTCACGAAATGCACGGGCACAAAGAAGAACGCCGAGGGCTCGTGTTCCTCAAACAGCGAGGGATGCAGCATCTTTGTATCGAACAGGCGCGTGTCATCATCCTCGTAAAAATGCTCCCATTCGCCGTATGCCGGGTGATTCTCCGGCACGCTGTGCATAACATAGCGCATTTTTTCCGGATAGCCGTCCGTGAGGTTCACATCGGGATCCTGCCAGTCCTGTCTCAGGCACAGATGGAAATGATCATAGGGATAGATCAGGTACGCGGCGCGGTAAATACCCTCCAGGCACTCCGCCGGGGATTTGGAGCCCGTCAGGTTTTCAAACAGATAGGACTCCAGATAATTCCATATATCGGTGTTGTTCCGGATATCAGTTCGTTCATAATCCCGGTTTCTGCGCAGCATGCTGCCGGTCAGCCTCCGGGTGATCATGGTGATATCATAGGGGCAGCCGCAGGAGAAGCCGATGCTGAAATGATCCTCTCCTGTGGCGTCGCAGGGGGCGGTCTCCCTCTTCGGCTCCAGGATCTCCTTCAGATAGTTGATGGCCTGCTGCGCCATGGTCACCACGCGGGGGATGTAGCTGGTGATGATGATAGGATTCATCAGCGATTCCTGCGTGGCGTCATAGCCGGTGACGATCACCTGATCAGGCACCCGGATGCCGCCCTCATTGAGCCGGTTCACCAGCGCGATGGCCATATGATCGCTGGTGCAGATCACCGCCTCGGGCAGTTCCAGCTCCCCGCTGATGATGCGTTCCGCCAGCTGGGTGCCGCAGGGATACCAGAAATCGCCGTAAAAGATCCGGGACGGGGGCAGTTCCTTTCCCTCCGCCTCCAGCTCATCCTTCACCGCCCGCAGACGGATCTGCGCGATGGGGTGCTTTTCAGGGCCGGTCAGGCACCATATATTATTGCATCCGTGCTTGACGGAAACATGACGGGTGATCTCGCGGAAAGCCATATAGTCATCTGTGCGGACGACAGGATAATCGCCCACAGGAAAATCGAGGCTGATGACGGGGCAGCGGCATTTCTCCTTCAGCACCCTGTCCAGCTGTTTCAGCTTCTCGGTGTTTCCCTCGATCACCAGCGGTATGGATACCACCACCACGGCGTCGAGCAGATCGAAGTTCGCCAGGGAGAAGATATTGAATTCCCCTTCCATGTATTCCACATAGGGAATGCACGGCTCTACAAGCGATGTAAACAGCACCAGATCCCATCCGTAACGGTTGCACTGGCGCATCAATCCTGTCAGCACGCGCTGCTGATAGGTACTTTCGGGATTATTGATAAAGCAGCCGATCCTTTTGCGGCTCATGATCCTCTCCTCCGGTCATCCTTCCGTAAGCGGCTTTCGCGTCAGCCTCTCCCCGGAAAGTTATTTGCTGTATTCGTAGTCCGCGGCATAAGGAAGCACCGCCACGATCTCATCCTCGATATAGACGATGCGGTACAGCTGATCGGGCGTCTGGGTGTAATACCAGTTGAACTCGGTAGCGTTGTGGCAGCGGTGGGGATCCTCAATGGTGCCGTAGTAGAAGATGCAGTTGGCGGAGCAGGGATAGGTATACAGGGCGGCGGAATCATTGTGGAAGGTGGAATCATTGCCGCCGTTGTAATACACATTCACCAGATCCGCGGTGATGCTGGTAACGCCGTCCTTGGCGCTCATCTTTGTGATATAACCGCTGCTGACGCGGGTGCGCTTGTCACTGGGACGGCGCTGCAGGAAGATGGTGTAGCGGGTGAAGCCGCCGTACACGCCGTAGATGTCGATATACACAGCCTTGGGGTTGTCGCTCATGCCGGCCACCTGGGTCTTCACGCCGCTCTGCACCCGCTTGCCGTCAATGTACATGGTGGCGTTGGGGTCTTCCAGCGTGATGGTGAAATACACGTTGTTCACCGTGCTGCCGGTAGACAGCAGATAGCTGGTCACATCGGGGTCGAAGGTATCGGGCGCCATCTTGCCGGAAACGGTCACATTATGGACGAACCTGGCAATGCGGGTAGACCCGGATACATCAGCCTGCGCCATGCAGGCAACGGACAGGGACAGCACCAGGATGCAAAGGACAGCAAGCAGTTTTTTCATGATCGGGTTCCTCCTTCGAGTTCTTCATTATCCGGATCCGGGCAGCCTTCCGGGCTCAGCATCCGGTCATTTCAAATATTCAACGAACGGGACGGCCTCTTTCTTCCGCGAAGCGGCATCCTCCGGCCTCCCGCGGCCGTTTTTTACAAAAGTCCCGCGCTTCTCGCCGCGGCAAGGACGGCATCCCTTCCGCCGGCGCCGCTGGCCATATCCGGCTTTCCGCCGCCCCTGGCCACAGAGCGGATCAGCGCCGCCATATCCTCGTTCCGGTCTGCGCTCCTGGCGAAGATCAGCCGGCCTCCGGCTCCCGCAAAGACTATGCGCCCCGGGCGCTGGATATAGGCGGAAACAGCCTCCTGCAGAGCCCTGTCATCCCCGTTTTCCAGATAGAGGACGCCGCTGTTCTTCTCCAGCTGCCGCAGGATATCCTGCGTGCGGAAGGCCTTCAGTTCACTCTCCAGCCGCGCGCATTTCTCCTTCATTTCCGCCACGGCGTCCGCCAGCCTCTCCGGCGTTGCCGACAGCAGCTGCCCGGCCTTCTCCGCGCTCTTCTGGCACAGGTCGAAATACCGCAGCGCGCGCTCTCCGCACACGAAGCTTACCCGCGCCTTTCCCCTGGCGGGCGTGACGGACAGTATCTTCACCAGGCCGATCTCGCCGGTGGACGCGGGATGCGTTCCCCCGCAGGCCACCATTTCCCAGCCGCCGATATCCACGATGCGGATGTGCTCGGTAACGGTTGGCGGCTTGCGCAGGGGCAGCGATGCCAGCTCCGCTTCATCCGGGAACCAGCAGCGGACGGGCTCGTTCCGCTGGATATGCCCGTTCACATACTGCTCAACGGCGGCGGTCTCCTCCTCCGTAAAGCGGGTGCGTCCGTCCGGCATGGTCACATCGATGGTGGACTGGTCCTTTCCCAGATGAAGCCCGATGGTGGTGCCGTGGAGCAGTTTCCAGATGCTGCCGGCGATCATATGCTCGCCGCCGTGCTGCTGCATGTGGTCGAAGCGTCTGGGCCAGTCGATCCTGCCCAGCACCTCATCCCCCGTCTGCAGTGCTCCTTCCACCCGGTGCCAGACATCGCCGTCCGCCACCTCCACATCCGTGACAGGCAGTTCCTCCCCGGTGTCCACGTTCTTGAGGATGCCGGTATCAAAGGGCTGCCCGCCGCTGGTGGGATAAAAGGCGCTGCGGTCCAGCGTGACCCATGTGCCGCCCTGATCCTCCTTCACCGCGGTCACATACGCGGAAAAATCCGTCATGTAGGAGGCGTCATAGTACAGCCTCTCCGTCATACTTTTTCCTTTCTTCCCGCCCTGATCTTATCACGAAGATGCGCCGGCAGGCACATGATGAGCCAGAGGGGCGTGAAATACACAAATCCCGGGATCAGCAGCCAGACGACGGGCCAGTACATTTCCCCGCCGCCGAAAAGCCCGGTGATATCCCGTTTCATAAAGGAAGGAACCACCGCCGTCAGGATATTGCCCAGCCCCGCCATATCGGAGGTGGGGCCGAACACGAAACCGTTGTTGCGGATATCCCGGTCGAAGAACTGCGCCGGCGTGCTGCTCACGATCCCCGTTGATGCCAGCACCGCCTCGTTCAGGAATATGACCGCCTCGCAGCACAGAAACAGCAGCGGGATCACCCAGAAGCGCCTCATGCGCGGCCTGTAAAGCCCCAGCAGTTCGCTCAGCAGCGGCACGGCGCCCAGCGTGAAATGGCAGAAATAAAAGCGGTATATATCCGGTTCATTCAGGGCGCGCCCGAATGCCTCGGTGGGATACAGGAACGCACCCATCCCGCCCGCGACTCCGATAAAGAACATGAAATCCCGCAGGGGATTCTCCTTCTTCAGCAGCATGATGAAGGGGAAAAAGAGGGTGCTCACGGCGCAGATATTCTCCGCCGTGGACTTATGAAGGGAATCGGGCAGGGAATAGCCGGGGATGAGCTGCTTGAGAAAATGCAGGGAGAAATTCAGCATCAGCCATATGAAAAACACAGTCTTCTTTGTTCTGTCATCTCTCCCGCGCAGAAGGAAGTACACCAGACAGAAGATGCCGGCTCCGGCCAGCAGGAACATGAAATAATATATATTGCCGAGTTCGACCATTCTGAAAAGATCCTCTTTCAATAACACGACCGACCCCGCCGGAAATGCTCACGGGATCGGCCGCATACTAATGTTTACAGATTGACACAGATCGCCTGTCCGTTGCTGCCGGAAAGGGCAACGCTGCGCTCATCGCACTGATGATCCGCCACATACAGGATAAAGCGGGAAGAGCGCACAGCCTTGACGCCCTTGTCATCCCAGCAGGCAAAGGCATCAGCGGAAAGGGGCAGGGTGATCTGCTTTTCCTCGCCGGGCTGAAGCAGATCCTTGCGGAAGGCGCACAGCTTGGTATTGCGCACGGCGAAGGGGCTCTCCAGATCCTTCACATATACCTGGGTGACAGCCTTGGCGGCCATGCCGCCGGCGTTCTTCACGGTAACGGTCACCTTTCCGTCCGCGTAAGACGCGCCGGAATATTCGAAATCCGTATAGGAAAGGCCGAAACCGAAGGGATACAGCGCCTCGCCCTCATAATAGCGGTAGGTGCGGTTCTTCATGGCGTAATCGCAGAAATCGGGCAGGTCATCCACGCTCCTGTAGAAGGTCACAGGCAGTTTTCCGCAGGGCGCGGCCTTGCCGAACAGGATATCGGCAATAGCGGTGCCGCCGGCCTGGCCGGGATACCAGCACTGCAGGATGGCATTTCCCTCATCGATGCTCATGGCGCTGCCGGCGAGCATCAGCACGATAACGGGCTTTCCGGCATTCAGCACGGTTTTCAGAAGCAGTCTCTGGCTTTCGGGCAGATCCAGCGTCTTCTTGTCGCCGGAGGAGAACTCGTTGCCGGTATCTCCCTGCTCGCCCTCGATGGTGGAATCAAGGCCCAGGCACAGGATGCTCACATCACACTCCTCCGCCAGAGCGGCGGCCTCGGCGAGACGGTCCTTCGGCTGGGAAAGATTGCTCATGCGGTTGCGGTACAGATGGCTTCCCTCGGAATAGTACACGCGCGCCTTGCCCTTCAGCGCCTCGCGGATGCCCTCAAGGGGCGTCACATAGCGGGAGGAGGTGCCGGAATAATTGCCCTCCAGGGCGATCTGGCTGTTGGCATTGGGGCCCATGACCGCCACAGAGGTGAGCTTATCGGGATCGAGCGGCAGGATGCCGTCATTCTTCAGCAGCACCATGCACTCGCGGGCCGCCTGCAGAGAGACCGCCGCGTGCTCATCACTGTCGCATGCGCTGTAAGGGATATCATCGAATTCGCTGGTACCATCCAGAACACCCAGACGCACGCGGGTCATAAGGGCGCGGGTGGCCGCCAGACGGATCTCATCCTCGGTGACCAGCCCCTCCTGATAGGCGGTGAGCATATGCAGATAGGTGTTTCCGCAGTTCACATCGCAGCCGTTGTGAAGCGCCAGAGCGGCGCTTTCGGGAGCGGTATCCGTCACATGATGGGCCTCGTGGAAATCACGGATCGCCCAGCAGTCGGATACGAACTGTCCCTTGTATTTCCATTCATCCCTCAGGATCTCCACCATCAGGCGGTGATGACCGCAGCAGGGCTCTCCGTTGGTGCGGTTGTAGGCACCCATGAAGGCTTCCACATCCGCTTCCTTCACCAGCGCCTCAAAGGCGGGCAGATAGGTCTCCCGCAGATCCTTTTCGCTGACCACGGCATCAAACTCGTGGCGCAGCTCCTCGGGACCGGAATGCACGGCAAAATGCTTGGCGCAGGCGGCGGCCTTCAGATGCTCGCCGTCTCCCTGCAGGCCCCTGACGAAGGCAACGCCCATGCGGGAGGTCAGGTACGGATCCTCACCGAAGGTCTCCTGTCCTCTGCCCCAGCGGGGATCGCGGAAAATGTTGATATTGGGGCTCCAGAAGGTCAGCCCCTTGTAGATATCCCGGTCGCCGTGACGGCTCTGGGCATTGTACTTGGCGCGGCCTTCCTCGGCGATCACCTTTCCGATGGTATTTTCCAGTTCCGTATCAAAGGTGGCGCCCAGACCGATCGCCTGGGGAAACACCGTGGCGGTACCGGCGCGGGCAACACCGTGCAGGGCTTCATTCCAGTAATTATAAGCGGGAACACCCAGCCTTTCCACAGCGGGAGCGTCATAGCGCAGCTGGCTCGCCGCTTCCTCCACCGTCATTTTATCCACGATCGCTTTCGCGCGCTTAAAGGCTTCCTCATGGGTCATCATGGAACTATCCTCCGTGATCCGGAACGTCATTTCCCGTTCCGGACTTATTTCATGTATTTATTCCGCCAGTTTCTTTGCCGCGTCCTTCAGCTGTTCATTGAGCACAGCGGCCTTCTCCTCATCCGCGGCGCGGGTATTGACATACAGCTTGATCTTGGGCTCGGTGCCGCTGGGGCGCACGCACAGCCAGTTGCCGCCCTCCAGCTCGAAGTACAGCACATCGGATCTGGGCAGATCGATGGTCTCCACGGCATCGCCCGCGGTACGGGTGCCCGCCAGATAATCGCGCACAGCCGTCACCTTCATGCCCGCCAGTTCCTGCGGCGGAGCCTTGCGCAGGTTCGCCATGATATCCTTCATGCGCTGCACGCCGTCAATGCCGGGCAGGGTGACGGAAATGACCTTCTCCACATAATAGCCGTATTTTTTGAACAGATCCTGCAGCCGGTCATACAGGGTGACGCCGTCGGCAGCGGCGGCGCAGGCGGCTTCGCACAGCAGCAGGCTGGCATTGACGCCGTCCTTGTCGCGCACCTTCGTGCCGGACAGGAAGCCGAAGCTCTCCTCAAAGCCGAACAGGAACTGATATTCGCCCGTCTCCTCAAACTGCTGGATCTTCTCGCCGATGAACTTGAAGCCGGTCAGCACATCGAACAGTTCCACGCCGTAATCCTTGCAGATGGCGCGGGAAAGCTCGGTGGAAACGATGGATTTGACAGCCGCGCCGTTCCTGGGCAGGGTGCCCTTCAGCTTCCGGGAGGAAAGCACATGGCTCAGCAGCAGGCAGCCGATCTGGTTTCCGGTGAGGGTGTGGAACACGCCTTCCCTGTCGCGGACGGCCACGCCCATGCGGTCGCAGTCGGGATCGGTGCCGAACACCACAGTGGCGCCGGTCTCATCCGCCAGGGGGATCGCCAGTGTGAAGGCGTTGGGATCCTCAGGATTGGGAGCCTTCACGGTGGGGAAGTTGCCGTCAGGCAGTTCCTGCTCCTTCACGACAGCCACATGGGAAACGCCCAGTTCCTTCAGCATGCGGCGAACAGGCACATTGCCGGAGCCGTGGAGCGGCGTATATACGATGGACAGATCCTTGCCCATTTCAGCCAGCAGCTCGGGGCGCAGGGACAGTCCCTTGATCATGGCGATGTAATCATCATCCACTTCCCTGTTTCCGATGATCTGCAGCAGGCCCTTTTCCACGGCTTCCTTTTCTTCCATGGGCTTCAGGTCGAAGTAGGACAGGCTGCGGATGGCGACGGTCACGGCATCGGCGGCCTCGGGGCCCAGCTGGGCGCCGTCGGCGGCATATACCTTGTAGCCGTTATACTGGGGCGGATTGTGGCTGGCGGTAATGACGATGCCGGCCGCGGTGCCCAGATGACGCACAGCAAAGCTCAGAACAGGCACGGGGCGCAGGGCGTCAAACAGGAATGCCTTCACCCCGCGGGCCGCCAGGCACAGGGCCGCCTCCTTGGCAAACTCGGCGCTCATATTGCGGCTGTCAAAGGCGATCACGACGCCCTGCTCCGCCACGCCTTCCTTCAGCAGATAGTCTGCCAGGCCGAAGGACGCACGGCGGACTGTATATATATTCATGCGGTTGCGGCCCATTCCCAGCACGCCGCGCATACCGGCAGTGCCGAAGGAAAGGTCGGTATAGAACCGGTCCTCGATCTCTTTTTCATCCGTAATGGCGGTCAGTTCCTTTACCAGTCCCTCATCCGCCGCGAAATTCTTCAACCAGGCCTTGTACTCATCTTTGTAAGACATATAAACAACCTCCTGACCGATATTATCCTTACTATATTATAAAAGAGAAGACCTTTTTCCGCAATATGCAAAACCTATAATATATTGCGTTTCTCCTGTACATCCCGCCCGGCTGATGCCGTCCCGGCCTTCTTCCGCTGCCGGATGTTTCCGTTTTTATGAGGATGCCGGCGATCCTTCCCGCGGCCCGCCGGGCAGGCATTGCGTATTGCATCCGGCACCCGGATAGGCTATAATGAACACATCCCATTTGCGAGGATGCTGCATGAGTATTCAGGACGGCGGCCCCGGAAAGCGTCCCGTCATCACAGGCGGTTTCCAGCCGGAAAAACCAGAGAGTGAAAAAGAAAACAGGAAGGGCGGAAGGAAAAGCGGCGGCAGATATCCGCCGGTCTTTATCCTTGTTTTTTGCGTATCCGCGCTGCTCTTCATCGCGGGCGTGACCGGGCTTATCAGTTACGCCTGCCGCTGCGGCAGCACCAGGCAGGATAATGAAGCCTACCGGCAGCTGCACAGCGGAGCCGTGGAAGCACAGGAAACGGAGATATCCGCCTGCGGTACCGCGGCAGCCGTTCCTGAGGATACGCCCGCGGCAGCGGAAACGCCTGTCCCGGCGCCTTCCTCTCTCCCGCAGCAGTCACAGGCGGCCGTCCCCGCGGCGCCCCGCACGGCCGCCCCTTCCGTCACCTTCAGGCCGTATTATTTTGACACCTCCGGCGCCGTGCTCCCCGAAATGAACGAGCTGTACAAGATCAACAGGGATGTGGCCGGCTGGCTCGAGATTCCCGGGGTGGTGGATCTGCCGGTGGTTTACCGGGACAATGACTACTATCTGCACCGGAACCTGGAAGGCAGAAAGAGCGACGCGGGCACCCTGTTCCTGGATGAGAACTGCCGCATCGGCGGCAAGACCCAGTATCTGCTCATTCACGGTCACAACATGAAGGACGGCACCATGTTCGCGCCTGTTGTCCACTATAAAACAAAGGGGCTTTCCTTCCTCAAGGTCCATCCCTTCGCCGCCTTCTCCACCCTGTATGAAAAAGAGACCTATGTGGTCTTTGCCGTCTGCTATGTCTCTCTGGAGTACAGAAATGACCGCTATATCCCCTATTACGGCTTTTCCTCCTTTTCTGATACAGACGAGTTCAATGATTATATCCGGCTGCTGAAGTCTCAGTCTCTGTACGATATCCCCGTTGAAGTGGACGCGTCCGACCCCATACTGGTGCTTTCCACCTGCCTGAATGATGACCGCCTCATCGTCTGCTTCCGCCGGGTGCGCTCCAATGAGTGGCAGAGCGGGCTGAACAGCCTGATCAACCGTTCCACCGCAAAATGACGGATCTGTCACAGCATAAACAATATGACAGCCGTCCCCGTTTTTCGGCATGCCGGCTCACAGTGCCATCAAACAGCAAGGGCTTCGCGGTTCTCCCGCGAAGCCCCTGTTTTTGTTATCAGATCATTTCCGCCTGTGCTCAGATCCTCTTCTTTTTACGGAGAAGGACCGCGGCCGCCAGCAGCGCAAGACCGCCGAGGGCAAGCACAGCGTACAGCATGACAGGTGTTTCATCGCCGGTCACAGGGATCTCGGTGTATACGTTGATGAACTTCACACTGGCCCTTGTGCCTTCTGTGATGACGCCCGTTTCATCCTGCGCCTTGATGATGTAGTGAGGATCCTGGATCTCTTCCACGGTGTAAAGGGTTCCCGCGGGCAGATTGCTGAAGGTGACGCTCTGACGGGCCTTCAGTTCCACGATGCCGCCGTTCTGGATGGAACCGGTGCGGTCTCCCGTGTAGTAGAAGGTATCAGGCAGATTGTCGCCGGTGAAAGTCACCCTGAACTTGAAGTACTTGGCGATGCTGGCCTTCGTTCCCTGCACATTCTTGCGGATGGACATACTTCCCTTCAGGGACAGGTCGGTCACGATGCCGTTATCTCCCACCTTGGCGGTCTTTCCTTCCTCTACCGCCACAGTGAAGACGGTGGGATCGATATCATAATTCTGAGGCGCCGTCTTTTCCTTCACATAATAGGTGCCGGGAGCCACGCCTTCCGCCACGGAGACACCGCGGTCATCCGTAGCCGGCATATCGAACAGCCAGGAGGCGTCTGTGCAGCTGCTGTCACCGTACACGCTGTACACAGCGCCCTGCAGCTTCACGCCGGGAAGTTCACGGTCCGCCTTGATCAGGCTCAGATTGCCCAGCGTGTAGGTGTTGGTGATGGTCTGCGTGCAGGTGGCTGTGTCAAAGCCGGCATATCCGCTGGCTGAAGCCTTCAGCGCGCCGCCCTCATCCTTAACCGTTACGATGACGACCTTGGAGGCGGTGTCATAGCTGTAACCCGCGTCTCCGCCGTCGGTCTCAGTGATCGTGTAGGAGTAAACGCCCTTCTTTGTGAAGATGATCTTTCCGAATTCCGCCGTGCCTTCGCCGGTCACAGTCACCGCGGCGTTTCCGGCCGGCATGGGCTCGGTGCCGTTCAGGCCGGCGAGCGTGAAGGTAAAGCTGGCGTTTCCGTTGTCATCGCCGGTGATCTCCTTACGCACCCTCAGCACGATGGAAGCGTCCTCGGTCTCATAGGTGTTGACAAAGTTCTGGGTATCAGTCGCGGTCCTGAAGTCCTCTCCGCCCGCGGCCACCGCCGCCAGTTTGCCGTTCTTGTCGGTCACGGTAACAGTGATCTCTCTGGGCGTTGTGTCATAGGTGTAGCCGTTCTTCCCGGAATCCGCTTCCGTGATGGTGTATGTGTATACGCCTTCCTCGGTAAAGATGATCTTTCCGTAAGAAGCCGTTCCCTCGCCTGTCACAGTTACGGTGTTTCCGCCGGAAGGCATGGGCTCAGTGCCTTTTTTGCCCGCCAGAGTGAAGGTGAATACGGCATCATTGTTGTGATCGCCGGTGATCTGCTTCTGCACCTTCAGAATGAATTCAACGGCACCGGCCTTGTAGGTATTCACGACCGTCTGGGTGGCCTTCTCCGCATCGAAGGCGGTATTGCCCTCGCCGCCCGCGGCTACCGCCTGCAGCGCGCCGTTCACATCCGTAACGGTCACGGTGACGGTCTTGCCCGCGGTATCGTAGCTGTAGCCCGCCGCGCTGCCTGTGGATTCTGTGATGGTGTAGGTGTAGGTGCCGGCCTGGGTGAATGTGATCTCGCCGAAGTTTCCGGTCTCATTCTGCCTGACCGTCACAGTCTTTCCGGCGTCTTCAGCAGGCATGGGAGCGCTGCCCGTTCCCGACAGAGTGAAGGTGAATTCCACATTGCTGCCGCTGATACCGGTGATCTGCTTTTTCACCTTCAGCGTCAGCTTGGTGCTGCCCGCCGCGTAGGTGTTGGTCACGGTCTGCGTGGCGCTATCGGCATCGAAGGCGGTATTGCCCTCGCCGCCCGCGGCCACCGCCTGCAGCGCGCCGTTCACGTCGGTAACGGTCACAACAACGGTCTTGCCCGCGGTATCGTAGCTGTAGCCCGCCGCGCTGCCTGTGGATTCAGTGATGGTGTAGGTGTAGGTGCCGGCCTGGGTGAATGTGATCTCGCCGAAGTTTCCGGTCTCATTCTGCCTGACTGTCACAGTCTTTCCGGCGTCTTCAGCAGGCATGGGAGCGCTGCCCGTTCCCGCCAGCGTGAAGGTGAACTCCACATTGCTGCCGCTGATGCCCGTGATCTGCTTCTTTACCTTCAGCGTCAGCTTGGTGCTGCCCGCCGCATAGGTGTTGGTCACGGTCTGAGTATACTGGGAAGCGTCAAAGCCGGTGCCGCCGCTCACAGTGGCGACCAGCGCCCCGCCGGTCTGCTTCACCTTGACAGTCACCGTCTTCCCGGCTGTGTCATAGGTGTATCCGGGGGTATCCCCTTCCTCTTCGGTGATGGTGTAGGTATACTCGCCCTCCTCGGTGAAGGTGATCTCCCCGAAGGAGCCGGTATTGCCGGGTTTCACCGTCACGGTCTTTCCCGCGTCACTGGCGGGCAGGGGCGCCCCGGTGGAACCGGTGAGGTTGAAGACGAAATCCGCTGTGCTGCCGGTGATGCCGGTGACAGCCTTCTTCACCTTCAGGGTGATCTTCGTTGAAAGATGCGTATCGGATACTGTCGTTCCGTTGACCACCGCGGTATTTCCGGCGGTGACAGTAACGGTATACACAGTGGTATTGAGTGCGTACAGATCAGGCGGTGTGGTCTCCTTCACATAATAGGTGCCGGGCTCGAGGCCTTCCTTGACGCTGACGCCGTCTGTGCCGGTGGCCGTCATATCCGCCACCTTGGTATTGCAGTTGGAATCGCTGTAGATGGTGAACACAGCGCCGGAAAGCTTGATGCTCGTGTCACCGGCATCCACCTTGACCACCTTGATGGCGCCCTTTTCCTCCTGAAGCGTATTGGTGACTGTCAGCACGCCGTCTTCATCCGCTCCGTAGGTGACTTCATAGGTTTTCCCGCCGATCACGCCCGTGCCGCCGTCAGCGATCTCGGTCTCATCATCATCCAGCTCCTTCAGGGAGTAGGTATACTCCTTGCCGGCAGCGTCGTATTTCGGCAGACCGCTCTTGCTGGCGGTCCAGGAGGCACCGCTCGGCTCGATATCGATATCGCACACATATTCGGCCGTTCCGCCTGTCACCTTGCGGTACAGTTTCACAGTCACGGAAGAAGGCCGGTCCTGCGCCGACGCGCTGTCATCCTCCCAGGTCTTCGCGACAGCCACGGAGATCCCTTTCTGGTTGTAAACAGTACCGCCGTTCACCTTGGCGGGGTTCTGCGCGTTGTTATCTCTGGTGACAGTCACTTCATAGACCGTATCGTTCGCCAGATAGCCCTCGTTGGGGTTGCTGATCTCCTTCACATAGTACTTGGCGCAGGGGATCTCCTCGGAGGTGACGCTGCCGTCGCTGCCTGTCTCCAGCGTGGTCACCAGATCCGTGCAGTCCACATCGGCGTACACGCCGAATTCCACACCCTCCAGACCGGCTTTGGTGTCGATATCCTGCTTCGTCACCTTCATATAGCCCATCTGTGTGGAGGTGTTGGTATAGGATGCCGAGGAAGTATCGATATACGGGCCGTGATTGTCAGCGTATTTTTTGATCACACCGGTAACAGACCTCTCGCCGGTGGCGGTGCCTTCCGCCCCCGTAGCCTCAGAGGTGACCGTAAAGCGCCGCAGATCCGCATTGGCTCCGTTCACTCTTCCGCCGGTTTCCGTAACGGTAAAGGAGCCTTCGGGCAGGTCGACAAAGAGCACGGTTTTGCCGACAGGCAGGTTCACTGAAAACTCCAGTTTTCCTCCCCTGGCCGTAAACTGCGCGGTAAGCCTGTTATCCTGCGAGTCGATCCAGTACTCGTTTCCTTCGCGGTAAATATAATAAGTAACATCCAGATCCGCATTTGCCGCGGCAGCCAGAGCCGGGGTGAGCACGATCTTGTATGTGAAATAATCCCCGTCCCTTGTGCTGGCGCCGACAAGCTTTTTCGTGATCTTCAGCGAACCGAAATTCTGCTTGTTCACCACCTCGCCGTTATTTCCGGCCGGTTCGTAATATATCTCATTGTTTCCGTCTTTCAGCACACCGTTATCAAAATGCCCGTTATTCGGATGGATCGTCACCTTAAGGGCGCGTATCGTGATCTGATCGCTCCCGCTGCCCAGCGTATAGTTCTGGGCACCCTGAAGGGCATTTCCGGTATCATTCTGTTCCACCAGATAGAATACGGTGTCGACAGGCTGGCCGCTGGTGTTCGTCTTGAGAGGCAGGCCGGATACATAAGCTTCGCCTGTCTTGTTTCTGTCCGAACTGGCGGTCAGGTTAAAGTCCATCAGCTGGCCGTATTCATCATAAATATCAAACACGACACCGCCGGTCCTGACATTTCCGTTCTTTCCCTGTACGACTTTGATCAGCTTGATGCCGCCCTTGAAATCCGCAGTACGGTTGGTAACAGTGGCGGACGGTGATCCTGTTTCGGTGATCTTGCCGTCAGGCTTGCTGTAGCTGACGACGTACATGCCTTTCTGGGGCTCCGTCAGATTTTCCTTGACGCTGTAGGTGCCCAGAGGCAGCGCGCCGAAGCTCAGAGAGTCTCCGTTCTTCAGCTTTATGACAGCCTCAAAACAGCCTTCCCTGTTTTTCCAGCTGAAGGTTACATCCTTGTTTTCGGAACTGCCGCTCTTGTGCGTTACAGTATACGAGGTCCTGTAGCCGGACGCCTGTCCGGGGCCGCCGGGGCCGGGGCCGGCAGGACCGCCGGTGCCGCCGGTGATGTACATACTGCTGTCAAGGGTGGGAACGATGGTGACGGTAACATTGAATTCTTCTTCCGTTCCCTCCACCTGAGCTCCGCTGCTGCCGATCACCTTTTTGTTCAGTTTCAGCGTTCCATAGGCATACTTATTGGTAATGGTAGCCAGAGGCTCGCCTGTTTCTGTGATCCTGCCCGTTTCCTTGTCATATACGATCTGGTATGCCTGCCCGCTCTGCAGGGTCTCGGTAACAGTATAAGTGCCGGTGGGCAGATTGTGGAAATTCAGCTGGTCGTCGTCCTTCAGGGTAAAGGTGGCGTGGAATTCCTTTGTACCGGCGGTGTTTTCAAACTTTACGGTCTTCGCTGTACCGTCGTTGACATCATACTCCGCGGTCCAGGAATAAACGACATTGGTGATCATTCCGTAATACCCGTACTGCGGGGTGGCAGTAACGGCACCCATATCATCCGCGGTGAAGGATACGGTAACAGTAAACTCCTCATTTGCAGGGGCATTGCCTCTGACGTACTTCTTAACGCTCAGTTTTCCGTAAACATAACCGTTCTCCAGCCGTCCGTAGGTGGCGTTTCCCCTGTTCCACATATCAACGGGTATGCTCTCCGTAGTGGACTGGAAGGGGTCGGCGGTCAGATCCTTGATCGAACCGCTGTCAAGGGTGAAGGACGTGAGGGGATCATTTTCCTCCGGCAGCGCGTAGCCGTCAGGCGCCTTCGTTTCCTTGAGGTAGTAGGTGATCTTGTCAGAGGTATGCCAGTTGATATTCCCGTTTCTGTCAACCGTATACTTCAGGGGATCCGGATCAAAGGTGGGCAGACCGTCCACCACAACGAATCCGCCATCGACCGTCACATTGGCCGTGACCGGAAAATACGACCCGTAGGGCGTATAGGAAACAGTGAATTCTCCGTTTTTGTTGCTCTTCGCGGTCGCCACCGTGGAGCCCTCGGGATCATCCGCATCTGTATAGATGATGAACTCGGCGCCTGCCAGGACAGGAGTTACCTGATTGGCCTGCCATCCCATGTATCCGTTGTTCACATACTCGGTATGCTGGACACCGGTCTTGCGGAAGCGGATGCCGCCGGTGGGCCACATATTCAGTTTCACCTTCACCTTCTCCCGTGTATCAAACAGGGTCTGGTGGATCTCAACACCAATGTTCTCGATCTTTTTTACGATGAAGGAACTGGCATCACCGACCGCCGTCAGGGTCACTTCCGCTTCAGGTGCCAGTATCAGGCCGCCGGGGCCTGTTTGGGCGCTTGTGATATGCCCCTTGTAAGGCACATAGGTCGTCCCGCCTTCAGAAGTGGGCGTGACATAGTTCCAGATGACGCGTGAAAATGCAGCCACATCATTCTGACCGGCACCCCAGTCACCGGCTACGCTCTTTACATTGTCTTCGTTGCGCAGTGCCAGCGTACAGGTCGAAACCTCATTATCATTGTAGGGCACCACAACATTCAGGATGACATATTCATTGTCACTGATCGGCAGACCGCTGCTGCCGTAGTTGCCGCCGATGGAGTTCAGGCTGACTTGCCCGTTCACCACATCCACTTTGTACACGGTCACCACTGTTCCGTCCGCGGAGGGGCCGGAAACAGAGCCGTTGCTTCCGCCGGAAGGCGCGGTGCCGGAGGAAGTCGTACAGGTGCCGCCGATGTTGGTATTTGCCAGTGTGCTGCTGAAAGACGAGGCGCTGGTGAGCAGAGGAGTCGCCGCCTCTGCCGGGTTGTCAAAGGAAAATTCGATCGGATTTCCGTAATAGGTAAAGCGGCCTTCCCCGTTTTCGTAGATATAATCGACATTTTCAAATTTTTTATAAAGACGGTCGCCGGTGTAGGTCCAGTCATCTTCCCTGAAGTATATATCTTTTCCGTCAGCCTTCTTTATACTGTGAGTGGTTGTCGCGGGATCGATCTTCACATAGTTGTTTCCGATCCGTTCATACAGATAAATGCCTTCTCCGAAGTCGACCGAATAACCGTCGGAATACATGCTGTCATTGCCCTGCATGATCCTGACATTGTTCTGGTTGGCGCTGCCGGCATAATGCATATCACCGATGTAGTTGCCGGCCTTCGTGGCAAGCAGCGGTTCCGGAGGAGTGACCGCGTCATCACCGTACTGCACGACCAGTTTGTCGGAATTGACCTTTCCGTTCATCACAGGGCTGCCGTTCTCCACCTGGAACACATACAGCCCGGCCCGCTTTGCGGAGGAATCGGTGATCGTAAACGCGATACCGGTGACCGTGACCGCCTTGGCGGTGTTTGTGCTGGCAGCGACCGTTCCCGAATGAGCCGTCGCCACATTGGACACCTGCACATAGCTGTCGCCCACTTTTTTGAATACGGCGAATTCCATATCATCAATGGCACTGTGGGCGCCATAGATCGTCAGATCCGCCTGAACGACATAATCCGCCGCGGCGCCGTGAGCGCGTCCCGAGGTGGTGAACGGGTCACCGGTATTGCGTTCCAGATGGTTGACAAAAACACTGGTTTCCGCGTGGCCGCTCTGAACATAGGTATCCGCCACCACGCCGTATCCCAGCGCGTCCCCCAGCGCCGAAACGATGCCCTGATGGGTGATCGTGGTCCCCGCCGCCTGCGCTCCGACAGGCAGCGCGGCAACTGTCACCATCAGCACGACCGCCGCCAGTATCCATCCTGTGATCCGCTTCATCTTTGCCATTTCCGTACCTCCGGAGGATCCGTATCGATCCCTTTTGTATGTCATTTTTGCGTGTAACTCAAACCATACATGCCTTTCAGTCATACGCAAATAGAGTAATAGCCAGTCTATTACAGGTTAATTATAGAATTCGTAACAATCAATGTAAACCGACATATCTGTTACAAACCCTTACAAATCTGTTAAACATGTCGTATCTGGTTGATTTTTGTCTGAATATTGTTTTTGTAATCGTTTACGCTTTTCTCCTGCGGTCCGGCACCGTTTCCGTTCCTTCCCGCTCTTCCCTCTTTTTCGCGTCACAATTTTGTTACAATATGGTTACATATATGATACCATCCGTCCGGACTGGGTTGTAACGGAAAAACCGGTCCGCGAAGGGATCGGCCGGGATCATGAAACCGGATGTATGGTACGGTTACATTTGATGTTTTGAAATGTTTACATGTAACCATTTCCCCGTTTCAGCCCGCTTTTGCCGCCACGTTTCTGATACCGCGCCTGACGGAATCAGCACCTGATCACCCGTCCGGAGCGCAGTTCCGCCGGAACACAAAAACAGCCGCACAAAACATTTTCGTGCGGCTGTCAGCATGCGGGGTCAGACCCGTATTCATATATCTTCATATGAGAGAGCGGATAACTGTATGTGTCAGGGCTGTTTCCGCAGGATCCTCGCGCATACCAGGCGCAGCCTCTGCCACAGGTTCATGGAGACATACAGATTCTCGTAGGCTCTCCGCGTTTTTTCCGTTCCAACGGGCCTGCTTCCGTACATAGCGGCACCGGTCTCCTCCAGTGCGGCGTAAACTCCCTTTCCATGGATGTCAGGCGTCTTATCCGCTCTTATGGCGAAGCAGCGCAGCGTTTCATTCTCATTTCTCGACAGTCTGTATACCCGGAGGGCGCCGGTCAGCGCGCCGGTCCAGACGGCACGGCTCTTCTCCGGCTTTCTCTTCGCGAGCCGGTAAGGCTCGGTGCAGATGACCCGGAGCGCGATGCCGCCTCCGGTGAGAAGGATCAGCAGAAGGATGAGCCACCAGAGGCCCGTTCCGCCGTTTTCCTCCTCGCTGTCCTCTTCCCGCTCCTCCTCATCAAACGGACTGTCATCCTCCCCGTCCTCGTCCATATCCTCCTCCCCCGTGTGATCGGGCTCGGAAGAGGGGGCGGGCGTCGGGGTGGACATGCTCTGGTCGCCCGGCGCGGGAGAAGGAGAAGGCTCCTGTTCCTGTTCGCCATCCCCGTCATCCTCCGTATCCGTTTCCCGGTCATCCTCCCCGGATCCGTCCTGTCCGTCCGGCGCGGGAGAGGGAGAGGGGGATGCCGCGGGCGAAGGTTCAGCAGGCGGGGGCGGCGTCGGTTCGGGCGTAGGCGACGCGGGCGGGGGCGTGGCCGGCGGTGTATCGTCATTCTGATCATCCGGGCTGTCGCCGGAGGGATCAGCCCCTGTGCGATCCTCACCGTCCTCGCCGGGCGTTCCGTCAACGGTCAGCCATCCGAAGCCGTTCAGGTAGATCTCGGTCCAGGCGTGGGCGTCCCAGCCCCGGAGCGTTGCTTCGCCGCCTCCCGCGGGCATGCGGGCAAGATAGCCGGTCACATAG
>PITV01000237.1 GCA_017577285.1 Clostridiales bacterium | reverse complement strand
TCTGCACGGTCGCACGGTCCGGTCTGTCAGAGCCAACCAGCATTGTTGTTTTTATAGTCGTCGCTGCCCCCAACGGACCACGCACAGGGAGGCCCGTGGGCCCGCTCAGTTTTTTAAAGAAGCACGATTATCAGGAGAAGTACGGCGATCTGTACAATCTGGAAGCCACTCCCGCTGAATCCACCACCTACCGCTTCGCCAAGCATGACCGCGAGCAGTATCCCGATATCATCACCGCCAATATGAACGGCAAGCCCTATTACACCAACTCCAGCCATCTGCCTGTCACCTATACAGAGGATATTTTCTCCGCTCTGGATATTCAGGATGACCTGCAGACGCTGTACACCTCCGGCACCGTGTTCCACGCCTTCCTGGGCGAGAAGCTGCCCGACTGGAAGGCTGCCGCCGAGCTGGTGCGCAAGATCGCCGAAAACTACAAGCTGCCCTACTACACCATGAGCCCCACCTACAGCGTGTGCAAGGATCACGGCTATCTGACCGGCGAGCAGTATACCTGCCCCCACTGCGGTGAGAAGACCGAGGTCTACAGCCGCATCACCGGCTATTACCGCCCCGTGCAGAACTGGAACGACGGCAAGAGCCAGGAATTCAAGGATCGCAAGGTCTACAACATCGGCCGCAGCGTGCTGACCCACAAGGGACCGAAAACCGATGATACCGCCTGTGCCTGCGAAGCCGCTCCCGCGGAAGCACCCGCTCCTCAGGCAGCTGCCATGCTCTTCGTTTCAGCCACATGCCCCAACTGCAAGCTTGCCATCGCCAAGCTGGATCAGGCGGGCTTTGCCTATGAGAAACTGCTGGCTACCGAACATACCGATCTGGTGGATAAGTTCGGCATCAAGCAGGCACCCACGCTGGTGATCGCTCAGGGCGATGATGTGCAGAAATTCAAGGGTGTCAGCGAGATCCTGGGATTCCTGACCGGAAAAGCAAAGGTCCTCAGAAGCTGATCTGAAAAGCCACAGAACACTCTGCCGCAACGGATTTCGCTGCGGCAGATTTTATGAAAAAGAACTTAATTCGGAGGAGATTATGCACGATATCGTGATTATCGGAGGCGGCCCTGCCGGCATGACGGCGGCCCTGTACGCTCTTCGCAACGGAAAAAGCGCTGTCATTCTGGAGAAAAACGGTTTCGGAGGGCAGATCACCTTCAGCCCGAAGGTGGAAAATTATCCGGGATTTCTGCAGATGAGCGGCAATGAGTTTGCAGATCTGTTCATGGATCAGATCATGAAACAGGGAGCGGACATTGAACTTGAAAAGGCGGTATCTGTGGAAAAGACGGCAGAGGGCTTTTCAGTCCTCACCGAAAGCGGAACCGGTTTTGACGGCAAGGCCGTGATCATTGCGACAGGCGTGAAACACCGCATGCTGGGTCTGCCGGGCGAATACGAGCTGGTAGGCGAAGGGATCTCCTTCTGCGCCGTATGCGACGGGGATTTCTATACCGGAAAAACGGTATGCGTGGCCGGAGGCGGCAACAGCGCCCTTCAGGAAGCCATCCTGCTTGCCGGCAAGTGTGAAAAGGTGATCATGCTGCAGGATATGCCGGTCTTCACGGGTGAAAAAAAGCTGCAGGATGTGCTCTTTGCCCGCGATAATGTAGAAAAACATGTGAATGTGAAAATCACCGGTCTTCGAACCGAAAACGGTGAACTGACGGGCGTGGAGGCTCTTGACACAGCCTCCGGCGAACGCTTTACCGTTGCCTGTGACGGTCTTTTCGAAGCCATCGGCCTTATTCCCGAAAACGATGCATTCCTTCCGCAGGCTGATCTGAACAAGTGGGGCTATTTCGACAGCGGTGAAGACTGCCTCACAAAGACACCGGGCGTTTTTGTAGCCGGCGACTGCCGCAGCAAGGCCGTCCGTCAGGTGACCACAGCCTGCGCAGACGGCGCTGTTGCCGCACTGGCAGCATGCAGGTATATCGATCAGCTGTAAAAGCATAAAGCATACGGAGACATTCAAAAAGCCCGCAAACCGGCTCCGGCGTTTTCCGCATCAGTATAAGCAATAAACAGCAAAAGGCTTCACCGGGTCAGCACCCGTGAAGCCTTTTTTGCTTGCTGATATGATCATATGAAGAGGCATTGATGTTATTTATCTCTGCCGGCGTATACACAAAAGCCGGGGATGGACCACAAAATACCGTGAGTAATACCTTTACCGGAACCTGTCACGCGTTCATGTCCACCAGTCCGTCCAGCTGCAGCTTATGCTTCAGCGCTTCCGCCTGGCTTTCCATATCGATGGCGTTTCCGGCGCCGATCTCACCCAGCATCTTCCGCAGAGCGGCGGGCACATCATTTTCCATCACCTGTTCCGTTTCACGCATAGCCCGGAGCGTGTTCTCATCCAGCGCACGCAGACGTTCATACTTAATGTACTGATCCGTCAGGCTCTGCACCATGGGAAGGTAGCAGGAGCGGAGGCTCTGCACACTGCCTCTGCCTGTCAGATTTCTTCCCACCATCATATGCGAGTGGATATCGGCAAGAAGTTCAACGATGGAATCAATGGCGCCGCGCATGGTCTCGTTGCGCAGCTGCGTTTTCTTTTTCTGCATCTCAATACAGCAAAGATATATATCCCGGCTCAGATCTCGTTCATGGCTGTCCTGCTTTTCCCTGCGGACGCCTTTCAGGGACTCCTTCTGTTCGTTGAGTTCTTTTTTATGTTCGTTCTTTATCCTGTCTTCCAGCCGCAGCATTGCCGCGCCTTTTACTTTCTGCGTGAAGGCGCTCTCCAGACAGCCCTGCCAGCTCTGAATATCAAACAGAACACTGTTCAGCCATTCCGCCGTCTGCTTTGTGTAACGATCGTCCGGATGCATCAGCATCAGATCGGCCATTTCACCGGCATCGGAGAGCATCTCGGTAAGGGTCTCCTCCATCTCCTGGGTATCCGGAAGATTGATATCCTCTTTCCGCTTCCCTTCCTCAATGTAACGGTCGGTAGCGTTCAGCAAGCTGTTTCCGACACCCTCGCCGTTAAGGACGCCTGCCGCCAGATTGCGGATAAACTTGCCCGCCCGTCCGCTTCCGGACAGATACTGCGCCTGATGCGCGTTCCGGAGAGCGCCCGGCGCCTTCCGCGCGTCAGACAGCTGCTTCTTCAGTTTTTTCAGTGCGTACTGTGTGAGAGCATAATCGGCATAACGCTTGTCCAGCACGACCATGTTGATGGCCTCATCCACATAAGGACGGTCATCGCCGAACAGGCCCCGTTTTGTCATGATGAACAGGGAATGATCTACTTTCTCGGGCTTTACATTCATCGCGGCCGCGGCATCCTTCAGCGCAATGGTCTTGCGATCATCCATTGCTCTCTGCAGCGCCTCGAACTGTCCGCTGATCGGATTGAAAAGACCCATCGTCATCCCCCCTTTACCCGACATATTCTACACCTTCACAATCAGGTTGTAAAGCAGATTGGTCTGTAATATGC
>PITV01000236.1 GCA_017577285.1 Clostridiales bacterium | reverse complement strand
GGTCTGTCCCTCATAACTGACCATGCCGAAGGAGACATGGAACAGCTCATCCTTCGCCCAGGGATAACCCATCAGTTCTACCACCTTGAACAGCTGCTTGAAATGCAGATCCTGCTGATAGGCAACCACATACAGGCAACGGTCAAAATTGTAGGTATCCTTTCTGTACAGCACAGCAGCGATATCGCGGGTGTGATACAGGCTGGCGCCGTCCTTTTTCAGGATCAGGCACGGAGGCATGCCGTATTCCTCCAGATCAACCACCTGAGCGCCTTCGGATTCGATCAGCAATCCCTTGGCCTTCAGCTCATCGATCACACGGCCCATCTTGTCGATATAGAAGCTTTCACCGGCATAACTGTCGAAGGAAACGCCCAGCATGTCATATACTTTCATGGCGTCCTTCAGCGTAACTTCCTTGAACCAGTTGAAGATCTCGAGAGCTTCCTCATCGCCCGTTTCGATCTTCTTGAACCAGGCGCGGCCCTCGTCCTCCAGTTCGGGATGCTCTTCAGCTTCCTTGTGGAAACGGACATACAGATCGGTCATAGCGGAGACGCCGCCCTTTTCAACGGTCTCCTTATCGCCCCATTTCTTGTAGGCGCAGATCATCTTGCCGAACTGAGTGCCCCAGTCTCCCAGATGATTGATACCGACGGTTTTCCAGCCCAGAAACTCATAGACGCGTTTCAGGGAGTGACCGATCACGGTGGTGGACAGATGTCCGATGTGGAATCTCTTGGCGATATTGATGGAAGAATAGTCGATGCAGACGGTCTTCCCCCTCCCGCTCTCGCTGCCGCCCCACTTTTCGGGCGCCGCCATCACAGCGGAAAGGATATCACGGGCAAAAGCCTCGCGGTTGAAGAAGAAATTGAGATAACCGCCCACGCATTCCACCCGCGCAGCGGAATCACCCGTCCAGTTTTCACTCAGTTTTTTCGCGATCGCGGGAGGCGCCATACGCAGGCTCCGGCTCAGTTTGAAGCAGGGGAAGGCATAATCTCCCAGTTTCTTTTCGGGAGGAACTTCCAGCATCGCATATATATCATCACTGATCTGAGCGTCAGGGTAGGCTTTTCCGATCGTTTCGCTCACCAGATCAGCAACGGTTCTCCGCATGTCCATACAGCAAATAACACCTTTCCATAGGAATACAAGAGTATATTATCATATTTCTGTTGTAAAATCAATATTTTCAGCATGAGAGCACATATTTTTTGTTGCGGTTCTCAGCTCACAGAAAAAGAAAAACTCCCGGCGGGAATGCCGGGAGCAAAACAGCGGGATCTGTACGGCTCAGCCCTTGTAGCCGATCTGGTCCGCCAGTTTCTTCTCGATGATGACGATGGCATCGCGGTGCATGCGCATGAATGTGGCGGGGCAGTGCGGATCGATCATTTCGTTCATCAGCAGTTTGGTGGCGGCATCCTGCTTGTTGCCGGAGATGATCATCAGCAGGGTCTTTGCCTTCATGATATCACCCATGCCCATGGTAAAAGCGCGGCGGGGCACATCATCACGGCTGGCGAAGAAGCGCTGATTGGCATCGATGGTGCTCTCGTCCAGCGTTTCCATGTGAGCATGATCCCACAGCACATCACCGGGCTCATTGAATCCCAGATGTCCGTCGGGGCCCACGCCCAGCACCTGCAGGTCGATATCGGTCTTCGCAAGCACGGCGTTGAATTCCTTCAGGTTTTCTTCGGCATCGCCGACACCCTTCGCCACATAGGTATTCGCCTTGTCGATGTTGATGTGATCGAACAGGTTGGTGTCCATGAAGTAGCGGTAACTCTGATCATGAGTGCCTTCCAGGCCCACATATTCGTCCAGGTTCACGGAATGCACTTTGGAGAAGTCCAGGCCCTCCTCCCTGCAGCGGCGGCTCAGTTCCTTATACATACCGACAGGGCTGGAACCGGTGGCCAGGCCCAGGGTGCACTCCGGATTGGAGCGAACCAGTTTTTCGATGATGTCGGCGCCGGCAACGGCACCCTCTTCATAATTGTTCACAACGATAACACGCATGGTATTTTCCTCCTTCAATTTCTGCCGTTATACGGCTGCAAGAATTTTTGTCAAACAATATCGATCATGCGGAACTGTTCCGCCGGATCACTTCTTGGTCACGATGTTTCCCTTGCCCTTGTAGATGCTGTTCTCGGGAATAACGCCCCTCACGCAGGATGTGGGATAGACATTGGAATTGCGGCCGATGACGGTGCCCGGATTCAGCACGCTGTTGCAGCCCACTTCCACGAAATCCCCCACCATGGCGCCCACCTTTTTGCGGTCGGTAAGGATGTTCTCTCCCTCATTTTTGATGACCACCAGCGTTTTATCGCTCTTCACATTGCTGGTGATGGAACCGGCGCCCATGTGGGATTTGTAACCCAGGATGGAATCGCCCACATAATTGTAGTGGGGCACCTGCACATTATCGAAGATGATGACATTCTTCAGTTCGGTGCTGTTGCCGATAACACAGTTATCCCCCACCAGAGCGCTTCCGCGGATGAAGGCGCACTGACGCACCTCGGTCCTGTGACCGATGATGCAGGGGCCGCCGATGTACGCGGTGGCGAAAACGGTGGCATCCTTCGCGATCCACACGTTTTCGGCAGGATGGTCATATTCGCTGGCCGGGAGCGTATTTCCGATGGCAACGATCAGATCGCTGATGCCGGTGAGTGCCTGCCAGGGGTACTCGAATTTCTCGAGATATTCCGCGGCCTTTGTATGGGAAAGATCGTACAGATCCCTGATCTTCAGTTTCATGCTGTGCCTCCCTTATGCCTTCACCTGTATGAGGTGTCCGCTCTCGCGCATGGAGTTGATGATGTAGTTGACATACTTCTCGCAGTCTTTGAAGGTCTCCGCCTCGCTCATCACGCGGAGCACGGGCTCTGTGCCGCTCTTGCGCAGCAGCACGCGTCCGGTATCGCCCAGCGCCTTTTCGCATTCCTTCACAGCCGCCTGCACATGTTCATCGTTCATGGTGCCGTCCTTGTCATCCACGATGACATTCTTCAGCACCTGGGGATACATCTTGCACTCGCTGGCCAGCACGGACAGGGGCAGCTGCGTTTCTGTGAGGATCTGCATGACCATCAGCGCGGTCACCAGACCGTCGCCGGTGTGGGCATACTTGCGGAAGATCACGTGGCCGCTCTGCTCGCCGCCGATGAGGTGATCATTCTCTTTCATGTTCTCGTACACATAGCGGTCGCCGACGGCGGTCTTCTCATAACCGATGCCGATGCGGTCCAGCGCCTTGTACAGACCGAAGTTGCTCATGATGGTGGTGACCACCTTGTTGCGGGGAAGCTGGCCCTTTTCCTTGAAGTACTTGGCGCAGATATACATGATAACATCGCCGTTCACCTCATCGCCGTATTCATCCACGGCGATGCAGCGGTCAGCGTCTCCGTCAAAGGCGAAGCCGCAATCCAGATGATTGGTACGGACAAATTTCTGCAGACCCTCGATGTGGGTGGAACCGCAGTTCATGTT
>PITV01000235.1 GCA_017577285.1 Clostridiales bacterium | reverse complement strand
CCTACACAATATGTTGTACTTCTCCCCTGCAACAATTATGATGACTGTCAGAAGGTCATAGAACGCATAAAAAACACATTCTACAGTGAACAATCTGCCAGCACGGTTATTTTGAATTACAGGGCTATGCCTGTTGAAAGTCAGCAATAAGAGGTTATATGCACGATCACGATACGATCGCCGCTCCCGCGACCGCAACCGGCAATGGAGGTATCTCCATTGTCCGCATGAGCGGCGACAGCAGCGAATCCATATTGAAACGCGTTTTTCGCCCTTCAGGACATTGTGAATATATATCCAATATGCTTTACTACGGTCATGCCGTATATGAAGATGAGGTTCTGGATGAATGCATGGCTGTCATCATGCGTGCTCCCAGAAGTTATACCAGAGAGGATGTATGTGAACTGCATCTTCACGGAGGGGAACAGACCGTAAGCAGTGTGATGGAAGCGCTCTGCAAGTGCGGCGCACGTCCGGCAGAACCGGGAGAGTTTACGAAGCGAGCATTCCTGAACGGGCGCATCGATCTTAGCCGCGCCGAGGCAGTCATGTCATTGATCTCAGCGCAAAGCAAAGCTTCCGCGCGGGCAGCGCTGCATCAGCTTGACGGAAAAACAGGCACATTTATAAAGTCTGTTCAGAATGATATCCTGAATCTTCTTTCATCGATCGAAGCCGCGATCGATTATCCGGATGAAATCGATGAGGTTGAAACGCTGGATTCTGTTATATCTGAATGTAAGCGTCTGATAAATATGATACTTTCATCATGTGATGAACGCTCCGCGAAAGCGCTTGAAAGCGGTTTGGATGTTGTGATATGCGGATGTCCTAATGCCGGCAAATCATCACTTCTCAATTATCTGCTGGAGGATGACCGCGCAATCGTGACAGCAATTCCCGGAACGACACGCGATATCGTGAAGGATTATACCGTTATTGGCGGAATCAAGGTGAATCTGAGCGATACGGCCGGTATACATGAAACATCCGACCCGGTCGAAATGATCGGCGTTGACAGGGCAAAAAAGGCGGCAGAAAAGGCCAATCTGGTATTGCTGCTAATAGATTCAACAAACGCTGATGCCCCGGATAATATCTCTTTAAAAGAAATGGTATCAGGTGTTCCGCATATCATTGTCTACAGCAAAACTGATTTGCTTGAAAATGAAAACAGGGTGTACGATGACGGCATTGGAATATCTGTAAAGACCGGTGCAGGAATCAATACGTTGAAAGAAAAGATCCTTTCGTTTGCAGGCCATTTCGATGAGGTGGCAATTACATCTGTACGGCACACACAGCTTGCACTGAAAGCATCTGATGAACTGGAGAACGCCATACAAACAGCAGCCCGGGCCGGATCACTTGATCTTTGTGCTATAGATCTTCATTGCGCGCTTGATACGATCTCTGAGATCACCGGAGACCGTGTTGATGAAAAACTGTTGGATACGATATTCTCAAAATTCTGTGTTGGCAAATAATGTCCCCGTTTGTAGTTTAAGGAGGAAGATGAAAATTGAAAATTGATGAACAGATGACCGTTGTAGAACTTCATGCTGTCGCAAAAGAAATCGGTATAAAGCTGCCAGCCGGTCTTGACAAAAAAGGAATCATGGAAAAACTTGCCTCAGATGATGGCGAACTTAAAAGTGAACAGGAAACTGTTGCCGAAAGAACTGAAACTGAGCCGAAGCCTGTGCGCAAAGCCTCAATAATCTCTGATGACGATGAGGACGATTATGACAGCACGCCTGCGGTTTATTCCGTCAACCGGAGTTTTCAGTCTGCGCCGGCATCCACTGCTCCTGTACGTTCATCTACATCGTCTTTGAACAATATCAGCAGCAAAGCTCCAGCATTTACAATGGAAGGTGCAAGAGCATGGCATAATCCACGCAGTTACAATCCCGCCCCTCCTGCACAGTCCTATGCCCGTACACAGTGGTCAACAAAACCGGTATTCCCTCAGGGTTCTCCGTTTACTTCTCCCGCATCGCAATCCGGCGATTCAGCACAGCAAGCAGCACCGGCACCGGCTCCATACCGTTCTGCTCGTCCAGCCGATCCTACAGAAGATACACAATCCCGTCCTGCCTCCGGCTCAAGGTATCCTCAGATATTTCCAAGAGAGATGTCGCTTGATGAATCTCAGGCTGAATTTGCTTATCAGGAAAGACTGAACAATCCGAAGCCAGATCCAGTTGAACCGTCTCTTACACCCGAGACGCTCCTGTCGAGCCAGTGTGATGATGGAAAAGGAATTCTTGATATATCAACTGAAGGCGACGGCTTCCTGCGCGTAAACAATTATCTGCCCGGAAAAAATGATATTTATATCAGTTATCAGCAGATCCACAGATATAAGCTCAGAAAAGGTGACCAGGTTGAAGGGAAGATCCGTGCCACAGAAAAGTTCCCTGTTATGCTGTACATCGAAACAGTAAACGGTATTCCCGTAGACAATATTACCTCAAGAGATTCATTTGAGGATCTCACACCGATCTATCCGAGGAAGAAATTCAATTTCTCTTCAACAGCAAATCTTCCTGCTGAGGCCAGGATCATTGATCTCCTGTCCCCCATTGGTTTCGGTCAGCGCGCGCTGATCACAACTCCCGTCCATTGCGGAAAAACATCGTTTATGGTCCATTTGTACAGAGCTGTGCGCATGGCCGAACCTGATGCGAAGATCACTTATATTTCCATTGATGAAACGCCTGAAAACCTTGCTCTCATTCGTCAGCAGGTTGGAAAGGATATCGTTTCTCTCGCCTGTGACCAGTCCTTTGAGAATATGGTAAAGATGTGTGAGCTGGCACTTGAAAACGCGATACGCACTGCTGAAGCACGTAAACCTGCTGTTATTATCATTGACAGCATCACGAAACTTGCTTCCGCGTTCAATGCTGTTTCTCCTGCAGCAAGCAGAACACTTGCCAATAAACTTACTGCATATTCGTTCAACGGAGTAAAGAAGTTTTTCGGAACAGCAAGAAATACAAAGGAAGGCGGTTCTGTAACTGTTATTGCTGCCGCAGATGCTGATACGCAGCTCGCTGAGGATCTTTCTGGCTATGCCAATATGACACTTGCTCTGGACAAAGAAACGGCTTCAAAGAAGGTTTTCCCTGCTGTTTTACTTTCCTCCATGAGTACAAAGAAAGGCGAACTGCTCCTCACGGCTGATGAGGCAAAATGCAGAGATAAACTGTGTGAATTCCTCTTTAAACAGCCCAACGACGAGTCAGTCAGCCAGCTGCATTTTATGTTTGATAAGGCAGCAACGAATGAAGAACTTTCAGGCAAAGTATCCGACTGGCTATTGCTGCTTGGCAAGTAAAAAAAGTAAAAGAAAAAGCACTGTCAAAACGGCAGTGCTTTTTTTGATCTGCAAGTAAATATTACTGCTCTGTTTTTTCTTTCAATTCTTCAAGGCAGCGGCTGCAAATCATCTTCCCTTTATAGTGGATCACGTCCCGCGCGTCATTGCAGAAAATGCATGCGGGATGATAT
>PITV01000234.1 GCA_017577285.1 Clostridiales bacterium | reverse complement strand
GTCTTATCATACCGCGGGATGATCTTTTCTCACAGCGATTTCAAGTTGAAGTTGAAAAATCTTTTTCAAGTTCAGCTTGAATCTTCTCCATGAACCGCGGAATTCCTGCTTTTTTGTGCGGGATGTCCGGATAAATCCCCGTGCCGCGTTCCAGATGACCCTCCGGCGGCCTGAAACCGCGGAGCTTTTTCCAAAAATCGTCTGTCCCGCCGGCTCCACCGGCACTTTTGCAGCCGGGGACGGCGGGACAGTGATCTATATGAAGAAGGTTTTCTTTCCTTCACTGTCTGCAGTATAGCCGCCAAATGTGAGAGGGTTGTGAAGGAATTGCGCCCGGAATGTGTCACGCGTTCCGCCGCTTTCCGGGGGAGAAAGGGGCGGGAACTGCGGATAAACAGGGGCTTTGCGAGGTTTCTGTTGACAAACGCTGTCTGTTCCGGTATGATGACCGTGTATGGAAAATCCAACAGGGAGGTGCCCTTTATGGCTGCTGCCGCGGTGCTCTGCGGGTTGGCCGGACTGATCGGGATGGTCATTTCCTGGTTCAGGTTTAACGGAAACGCGGGCGTCAGGACCTGGGAGAATGTGAACGGCGTGCTGGTGGAGAAGGATATGAACGCTTTCCCGCGCGTTCTGCTGTTCGCGTGTCTGGTCTGCGCGCTGGCGGGCCTTGTGACGGGCATCCTCGGCATCGTGAAAAAGGGGAAGGCCGGTGAGTCTGTCACCGCTTCCGTCTGGGGCATCGTCCTTTCAGGAACGGCGCTTGTGGTGGCCCTGCTGGTCCTGATCTCCTTCCCGGAGGCTGTGGTATCCTGACAGCCCGGGAACGGCATACTGTGATCGCTGCTTTCCGCGGGCAGCGCGAGCCTTCGCGGAAAGCTGCAGATAAAATCAAGGAATAACGGAGGGAAAACTATGGCACTTGCATCTTTGCTTTGCGGCATCGGAGCCACGCTTGGCAACATCCTGTCCTTCATCATGCTGTTTGTCGGGGCGGAAAGCATCACCACCGACAGATATGACAACATTATCGGCGTGGGCGCCGGCGCGACCGTGTTCGCTGTGATCGCGATGATCCTGTCCATCCTGGGCACCATCTTCGGCGTGATCGGCATCGTGAAGAACGCGAAGGCGAAAAAGCGCCTCGGCAAGCCCATCACCGGCGTCATTCTGTCCGGCGTGGCGTTCATCTTCGCGATCTCTCTGCTGATCGTTTACGGCGGCGGCGCTGCCGCGCTGAATTCCTGGTACCAATAACAGAACACGGGCAGAACGGGGGAGGAGAGCGCCTTCCGGTGAGAGGGCGCCGCTGCTTTCGCCGTGAGCCTGTCTGCCGCGGGGCTTCGCGTCATCCTTTGATGACCCGGCTCCGCGGTTTTTTGTCTGTATCCGGCCCTTTTGCGCCGCATCCTTTGTTGACGCCGCATACCGCCGCTGATATAATGGACATATCCCTCCGGCCGGCCCGCAGATGCGCTGTGCCGCCGCGGATGATACTGATACAGAGAGGTAAACGATCTTGAAAAAACTGACAGCACTGCTGCTGGCCGTCCTTCTGCTTTGCGCCGCGTTCCAGACGGCGGCAGCGGAGGAGGAACAGCCTGAGGAAAGGCCTGAGACCTGGGCGATCTACATGTATATGTGCGCCACGGATCTGGAAACCAAATCCGGCGCCGCTACCCAGAACCTGCTGGAGATCATGAATACCACCCTGCCGGATAATGTGATCATCATTCTGGAGACCGGCGGCACCGGCAAGTGGAAGAACACCACCATGAACAGCGAATATCTGGAGCGCTGGGCGATCTACGCCGAAAACGGGAAAAACCGTCTGGATCTTCTCGAGCAGCTGCCCCTTGCCCCCATGTCGGACAAGGATACCTTTGAGGATTTCCTGAAATTCGCCTGCGGTCAGTACCGCGCGGATCACACCATGCTTCTGGTGTGGGATCACGGCGGCGGCACTGTGAGCGGCGCATGCTGGGATGAGGCTTTCCCGAATGCCGGCACCCTCTATCTGCGCGAGATGCAGGTGGCGTGCGAAAATGTATTCGGCATCAATCCCGCGGATCCGCCCATCGATATCATCGGCTTTGACTGCTGCCTGATGGCGACCATCGACGTGGCCGAGGCCTTCTCCTGGTGCGCCCGGTATCTGGTGGCCTCCGAGGAGACCATTCCCGGCAGCGGCTGGAACTACACCGGCATCCTGCAGGCCTTTGCGGAAAATCCCGCCATCACCCCCGAGGAACTGGGCATTGTGATCTGCGATACCTACGCGGATAAGTACGCCTTTTCCGCCGCCGGCGATACCATCACCCTCTCTCTGGCGGATCTGAGCAAGGTGCCGGCGCTGATGGATGCCTATGAGCTGTACGGCTATGTCATGACGGGCCTGCTGTATGAAAACACCGAGGTGTACACCGATCTGGCGTATATCACCCAGGTGGTGGAAAATTTCGGCGGCAATTCCAGGGCGGCCGGCTATACCAATCTGGTGGATCTTTACGATTTTGCCTATACCTTCGGCGCGGATAACGATGCGGATAGCGCCATCGGCCTGTGCAGGGCCATTGATGACTGCGTGATATACTGCGTCAACGGTTATTTCCATGACGGCAGCCACGGCCTCAGCTTCTTCTTCCCCTATACGAGGAACACCAAGATACTGAACAGGCTGGATGTACAGGCCGCCGGGTACGCCTTCAAGTGCTTCTATTCCATTGCCGCCGGAAAGCCGCTGTCCAGCGATGAGCTGGCGTTCATGAAGGGCGCGAAGATGGCCGGCCTGCCCTATGACCCGGAGCAGAAGCCCCGTGTCAGCTGCTTTGCCAATCTGAAGGATCTGCCCTCTTGCGAGATCGTGTATGACGATCAGGGACGCTGCGCGATGGTCTTCGGGCCGGAAGTGGGCAAGACCCTGCTGGCAGCCACTGTCGAGCTTTACACCAACGCGGAAGACGGCACCTCGATCTTCCTGGGGGTCGATGATGATGTCATCGTGGACCGCGCTTCGGGATATGTCATCAGCAATCTCAGCGGATACTGGCCGTCGATCGGCGGTCATGTGACCTTCAGCTGCCTGGATTTCTCTGTGGAAGGGTATAATATCTATTCCATTCCCATTATTTATAACGACGATCTGCTCTTCATGCAGCGGGGCTTCAGTTTTGAAACCGGCGACTGGGAGGATCTGGGCGCCCGATATACATCTACCAGCCTCGGCTGCTCCCGCTCTGTCTACTTCAAGGAGGGGGATCCGATCCAGGTCCTGCTGAAAAGCTGGAGCGATCAGGAGAACAGATTCATCTATTGTGCAACCGATGATGAAACCATTCCCTACAGTGAGGATCTGTTCGCGTACACGCGCCTGCCGGACGGCGAATACTACGCCCAGTTTGTGCTGGAGGATGTGTTCCGTGATACGATCGTTTCCAAGATATTCCGTTTTTCCATCACAGACGGGAAAGTCATTTACAAGTGACCGGATGACGGACAAAGAAAAATTTCAAAAACCCTTGACACACAGGGATGGTTATGGTATCATACCACCTGCATGAAGCAGAGGC
>PITV01000233.1 GCA_017577285.1 Clostridiales bacterium | reverse complement strand
GGCCTACCCAGCCAAACTGATCTCTGGCTTTCATCTCCTCCGTAACATCCTGCTGTTTTACCATCTGCGGGCTCATGATTTCCAGCCGTTCCTGGCAGGAGCGTTCAACTTCTGCCAAGTGCTTATACAGTTTCCCGGACAAGATCAGGTGGCTATATAGCCCCGGATGATGTTCTTTCAGATACGCCTGTCGCATCCTGCCATACTTGCCGATGTGCTCAAGGGGCGTATCTGGCAAAGAAAGATTCGGGATCAGGTAATCGCTTGCTTGGGTATAGGCTCCGCCCATTTGTTCAAAGTTGCTCTTCATTTTCAGCCCTCCTTGTGGTATAATCGGCCTGTCAAGGCCCTGTGCTGGACTTCACATAGCCGGAAGCCCTCTTGCCACAGATGAGCCGAACCAGCTATGCTATGATTAGGTGACATCTTAAATCACCCTTCATAGCATAACAGTTACACGCACAACAGAGCATATTATTATCAGTTCAGCCCTGCTGTATTGCAACCTGGCCGGAACCGTTGTACAATAGGATCAGCCGGTCCGGAGGACCACAACAGCATTATTTGTTTCCGAAAGGAGTTTTTATCATGAGGATCGCGGTGACCTATGAGAACGGAGAGGTGTTTCAGCACTTCGGACATACAGAGGAATTCAAGCTTTTTGACGCGGAGGACGGAACGATCAGGAGAGCACAGCTGATCCGGGCAGCCGGCAGCGGCCACGGGGCACTGGCGGGATTCCTGAAGGCGCTCAAAGTGGACGCCCTGATCTGCGGGGGCATCGGTGCGGGCGCCCGGGCGGCGCTGGATGAGGCCGGTATCGCCGTCTACGGAGGCGTGCAGGGCAGCGCTGATGCCGCGGCGCAGGCGCTGGCGGAGGGCAGGCTGAATTATGATCCCGCCGCCCGCTGTGATCATCATGAGCATCACGGCGGCGACTGCGGACATCATCACTGCGGCGAGCATCACTGTGCCGGAAACTGAACTGAAAACTGAAGGATGAGGGCCGTCTGACGGCCTTGAAAGAAGATCGCTATGCGGACGAACAAAAAAACGGACACCGTCAAGGCGTATGCTGTCATCACAGGCACAGCCTGCCTGATGGCGATCAATTACTTTATCCTGATCCTGCCCAACCAGTTCGCGCCGGCAGGGCTGAACGGTCTGGCGACCATGGCGCAGTATCTGTTCCATTTCAGCATCGGCTATATCTCGCTGATCATCAATATTCCCCTGGCACTGGTCTGCTTTCTGAAGTTTGACCGCCGTTTCGCCTGCCGGACGGTGGTGTTCTCGCTGGTGTTTTCGGGGATGCTCCTGCTGTTCCAGAGCCGGATCATCGATATATCCCGGTTTATTTACCATACCGATGACGGAAGGAGCACCATCATCGCGCCGGTCGCCGCCGGCGTCATCAACGGGTTCATCTATGCCTGCGCCATCCGCTCGGGCGGCAGTACAGGCGGAACGGACTTTGTTGCGGAATTCATCCACAAATACCGGCCGGAATATTCCATGATGAAGCTGATCTTCGGCTTGAACACCGCGGTGGCGGTCATTTCATACTTTGTGTATGATTTCAATATCGAGCCGGTGCTGCTGTGCGTCGCCTACTGCTTCGTCACATCCAGCGTGAGCGACCGGCTCATCAAGGGCGGAAAAGAGGCGCTGAAGGTGGAGCTGATCACCGCCCACGCGGAGGAGATCACACAGCGGGTGATCCGAGATTTCCGCCACAGCGTCACCATCGTGAAAGCGGAGGGCGGATATTCACGAACGGAAAAGACCATGCTGATCATCGTCATCAACAAGCATCAGATCACCCGCTTGCTGGATATGCTGGCGGAGTATTCCGAGACCTTCGCCTGCGTTTCCTCCGTGACCGAAACGCTGGGCAATTTCAAGCATATATCGCGCAATTCGCTCCTGCAGCACAGGAACGCCGGAGAGGACAGATAAAATGACGGACAGACAGACAGGCAGCCATAGACCGGAATGTGTCGTCCGGCGTGCCGGGGACGCCGGGAGCCTTTACACAGACGCCGCTTTTGCCGGGCTGGATATCTCCTGCGGAAAGGTGTCTGAAAACGGCATATCAACGGTATACCGCGTTTCGGTCACCAACATATCCGGGCGGGATTTCTCCGGCGTCATTCATTTCAGGGTGTCTGCGGACGCGAAGGAGCCGGGATTTTTTATGCCCGGCTATATGTATAACAGGAACACCGCCGGTATGCCCTCTTCGGGCAGAAAGGCGTTTCCCCGGATCCGAAAGGGCGGAAGCCGGATGCCGGAATCGGAATACTTCATGACAAGGAGCGACCGTCTCGCGGAGCCTGTCAGCCTGATTTGTGATGACGGGCGCGTACTGGGTGTTTCCGCCGCGCCGTATATCCGTGATGAAAAGGGGGCGTTCAGGCAGTTCTGCGGCTTTTCCTGCAGTATCAATGACGGCGGCAGGGCGAGCGCCGGCTATACGCTGGGCTGGGAGAACGCGCCCTGGCTGTTCGTGCAGACCGCCACAGTGAGGGAAAGGGAGCCGGTGACGGATGTCAATTCCTTTCAACTGAAGGCGGGGGAGACCTTTGCCTTTGAACTGACGGTCTATGATTACGCGGCGGAGGATGAGCGGGGCATTTACCGCGCGATCGAGGATGTCTACTGGAAATATCACGAAAGCCCCCGCCGCGTGCCCGGCATGGATGAAAAGAGGGCGCTGGAACTGCTGACCTCCGCCGTCCGTGACTATGCCTGGCTGCCTCAGGAGCGGATCTACACCGGCTTTGTGTATGACCGTCCGGAAGGGCTCGCATATAACCGCATCCCCTCCCTTTCCTGGACCAACGGCCTGGCGGTGGCTGTGCCTGTGCTGATGGCCGCGGAGGAACTGGGGGATGAAAAAGCGGGAGAGCAGAGCCTGACCTTCATTGAGGATACGGTGAGGAACAGCCTGAACCCGCGATCCGGTTTTCTGTTTGAAAGCGCGGAGGACGGGAAGCCCTCCGTACGCGGCTGGTGGTATGACGGCATGCATTCCGGCGGCCACAGCGGGTATATCAACGGACAGGCTGTGTATTATATCCTGCAGGCATACCGCGCCGAAAAGGAGAAGAGGGGGATCGTTCACGAGGAATGGTCCGGCCTTGCTGAAAAGGTCGTCCGGCGCATGAATGAGGAAATAAACTCGGATCTCGAGTATCCCTTTGCCATGTCGGCGGATACCGGGGCAGGCATTGAGTATGACGCCCTCGGCAGCTGCTGGTGCCTTGCCGCCTCGGCGCTGTATGTTCAGTTGAGCGGCGACCGGACGCTGCTCGATCTGCTCATGAGGAGCGAAAGGCACTACTTCGCAAAGTTCGTTCAAAGGGCGGAATGCTACGGCGGACCGCTGGATACCGACAAGGCGGTGGATGATGAGGGCATCCTCGCCTTCATCCGTGCCGCGCGGCTGCTGCATGAACTGACAGGTGAGGAATATCTGCTGGATCATTTGCGGGACGCGCTGAATTACGAATTTTCCTTCAAACTGGGCTGGAACACCCCGGTACAGGTGAGGCCGCTCAGCACCATCGGCT
>PITV01000232.1 GCA_017577285.1 Clostridiales bacterium | reverse complement strand
TCTGGGATACGTGCATGGCCATCTCGCCCCTCAGTTCCAGGTACGGCTTGCCCAGGTGATCGTGCAGCACGCAGATCTCCTTCAGTTCCGTGTTCAGAAAGCCGGTGCCCAGCGCCTTCACCAGCGCCTCCTTGGCGGCGAATATGCCTGCCATGGACGCCGGCGCCACGCGTCCCCGGTCCTTGATATACACTTTTTCCTCATCCGCGAAATACCTGTCCAGGAAGCGTTCATCCTGCAGCAGTTTTTTCATGCGGTCGATCTCGCAAAGGTCCGTTCCGATCCCTACTATCATAAATTCACCGCCATCAGAGCGTTGGCAACGGCGCGGGCCGTCACCTCGGCAGCCGCCGCGCAGAGCTTGATAAAGTTCACTTCATTATTCACCCGTCCGGTGGCGAGGCCGAAGATCACATCGCCGTCCATCTGGGTATGCACGGGGCGGATGGTGCGGGCATAGCCGTCATGGGAGATATCCGCCAGACGGTTGACCTGCTCCTTGGTCAGCTTGCAGTCCACCGCCACACAGCCGATGGTGGTATTGCTGCCGGGCAGACTGCGCACCGCGCCCTGCATGGGCGCCTGGCCGAACAGCATGCTGTCGCACAGGATGGGCGTGCCGTCGGGCATATGCCCGCAGCCCAGAGGCTTGCCTGTGGCGGGATGATATACATCGCCGCAGGCGTTGACCGCCACCACGGCGCCCACCGTAACGCCCTCGGGAAGGGTGATGGACGCGGAACCGACGCCGCTGTCCTGGGGAATGGCACCGGGGATCAGCTTGCCTACCGTGGCGCCGCAGCCGGCGCCCACCTGCCCCTGGCTCATGCCCTTGGAGGCGTTCATGCAGGCTTCGCGGCCCATGGCGGCATCAGGGCGCACATAAGGATCGCCTACGCCCAGGTCATACAGCACCGCCGCCGGCACGATGGGCACCTTCGCGTCACCCATATCCATGCCCGCGCCCATCTGCTCCAGATAGCGCATGACGCCGGACGCCGCTTCCAGACCGAAAGCGCTGCCGCCGGAAAGCACCACCGCGTTCGCCCGCTCCACCAGATTGCCGGGCCGAAGCAGATCGGTCTCCCGGGTGCCGGGGGCCGCTCCGCGCACGGAAACGCCGCCCACAGCGCCGTCCTCGGGACACAGGACCACCGTCACGCCGGTGCGGCTGTTCTCATTCTGAGCCTGCCCCACACGGATGCCGTGCACATCGGTAATATCGCCGGGATACAGTCTTTTCGCCATATTCATTCCTTCTTTACACAATCGTTTTTACACAATCGTTCTCATAACAGATCTGTCAGACCGGACGGATGACTTATCTGCAGAGGGTATCGAGGATGTCCTTCTCCAGATCGTTCAGGACCTCCTCGCGGTTGATCTCATTGAAAAGCTCGTGACGGGCTTCGGGATACAGGCGCACGGTGACCCTGCTGATCCCCGCGTCCTCGTATTCCTTTCCGGTGATCTTCACGCCCTCGCCCATCTGTCCCACAGGATCGCACGCGCCGGAGATCAGCAGGACAGGCAGATCCTTTCGCACAGCCTGCAGCCGCTTCGTATCGCACAGGGCCTTCAGCCCGCCGAAGAAATCGGCAAAGGCGCTGCCGGTAAAGGTGAAGCCGCAGTATTCATCCGCCACATACTTATCCACGTTCTTCTCATCCCGGCTCAGCCAGTCAAAATCCGTACGGGAGGGCTGGAAGGGCTTGTTGTTGCCAGTGAACGCGATGCCGTTGACAAAGTTCGCCGGCTTCTTCTTCGCGGAGAGCTTCGCCAGCAGCCCGCCGGCGGCGCAAAGGCTCTTGGCGTAATGCCCGGTGCCCGAGAGGATGAGCATGTCGATATCTTTGCTGAAGCGCATGGCGTACTCCCTGGCCAGGAAGCTGCCCATGCTGTGGCCCAGGAGCGCCAGCGGCACCCCGGGGAATTCCCTGCGGATCTCGTTCGTCAGGGCGTGATGATCCTCGACCAGCATGCCCCAGCCGTTCTTTTCGGCAAACCAGCCCTTGATCTCGGCGTTCGTTCCGTGGCCGCGCAGATTGATGCCCACCACGGCGATGCCCTTCGTGTTCAGGTGCTTTGCCATGGCCTCATAGCGGTCGATATGCTCCGCCATGCCGTGAATGACCTGCACCACAGCCCTGACTTCGCCTTCGGGGCGCCATACTCTTTTTTCAGTCCGCATATCGTATGCCATATCTGTGTACCTCCTTCAACAGCAGGAAAAGACGGGAAACGGCAGTCTGCCTGCAGATGATCACAGCTGCAGCAGACCCACCTTCCTGTATACCTTGCGCAGGGTCTTTCCGGCCAGATACTGAGCCTTCTCGGCATTCCGCTTCAGAACATTGCTCAGGTAATCCTTGTCGGCGATGATCTCGTTGTAGCGGGTCTGGATGGGGGTCAGTTCAGCCAGCACAGCCTCGGTGACGGCTTCCTTCAGGGCGCCGTAGCCCAGCCCCTGCAGCGCGGCCACGGTGTCATCCATGCTCTGATTCTTCAGCACGGAAAGGATGGTGAGCAGGTTGCTGACGCCGGGCTTGTTCTCCGGATCGTAGCGGATCTCGCCATCGGAATCAGTAACGGCCCTCTTCAGCTTGCGGCGGATATCCTCGGGCTTGTCCAGCACGGCGATGAAGGTCTCATCAGGATCGGATTTGCTCATCTTGCGGGCGGGCTCCTGCAGGCTCATGATCTTGGCGCCGCTCTTGCTGATGAAGGGTTCGGGGATGGTGAACACATCGCCGTAAATGCTGTTGAAGCGCTGGGCGATATCGCGGCAGATCTCCACGTGCTGCTTCTGATCCACGCCCACGGGCACCAGATCGGTCTGATACAGCAGGATATCGCTGGCCATCAGCACGGGATAGGTGAACAGGCCCGCGTTGATGTTATCGGCGTGCTTGGCGCTCTTGTCCTTGAACTGGGTCATGCGGTTCAGCTCGCCCATATAGGTGAAGCAGTTGAGGATCCAGGCCAGTTCCGCGTGGGCGGGCACATGGCTCTGGCAGTAAATGCAGTTCTCCTCGGGATCCAGGCCGCAGGCGATGTACAGAGCCGCCAGGGAGGCGGTGCGCTTGCGCAGATCGGCGGGGTTCTGGCGCACCGTCAGGGTGTGCAGATCCACCACGCAGTACAGGCAGTCCGCGTCATCAAAGCGGGTGAAATTGCGCAGCGCGCCGATATAGTTGCCCAGGGTGATGTTGCCGCTGGGCTGGATGCCGGAAAATACGACCTTTCTCTTTTCGGGATTCTGATTCTGTTCGCTCATGGGGGACCACTCCTTCATTCATTTGTATTCTTCTGTCTCAGTTCTTCTTTCTCCGCTCCCTGTTCCCGTACGGGGAACAGCACCGGGAGAGATGATCGCCGTAAAATAAAACGCCCCAAGCCATGCCTGAGGCGGATCTTCCGCGGTGCCACTCAATCTCGGCCTTTCGCGTCCTCACATCCTCGCATCTGTGAAAGGGAAAAGCCCTCTGCGCCCTGTAACGGAGGCGCCCGTCCCGCGCTAATCATCCTCCGTCACGGATCGCTCCGTTCCGGCTGTTTTCACGCGAGCCCTCGGGAGCCCATTC
>PITV01000231.1 GCA_017577285.1 Clostridiales bacterium | reverse complement strand
GTCGTATACCGTTGAATACCGTACCGATATCAGCGGGGTGACGAACTGGCATGAAATGAGCGTCACTTCTGTCTATGAGGATGAGATCGTGTTCGGCTTTGCCGAAAAGGATCTGGAGATCACGAAGCGGCATCTGGAAGACAAGCGCTATGACGAATATCTGGCTCTGTTTGTCGTTGATCTGGATACGGAGATGATCAAGCCGCTGAAAATCTCCCCTCTCTTTGCCACAGCAGGCGTGGGCGAATCGGTGCCCTACGAGCCGGGCATGAAGAAATTCGCTGTCCAGTATGACGGGGAAACAAAGGAATTCTTCATGCAGATCTCTGATCTGAAAAATGTCAGGGAGGAGCTCGCGAAGGATGACAAGCGCACTTACTCCTATAAATCGGAAAAACTCACCGGGGATAAATGGATCGATGTGATCAGCTATGTGATCCTCCGGCATGAAGACGGCACCCCGGCGATGATCACCCTCGGGTTCACGGTGGTGGACGCGCTGGCCACGGTCAGAAAAGAACTTCTCAGCCGCCTCACCGAGGATGTGCAGATGATCGGCGGTCTTGCCAGCGAATACTACGCGCTGTACTATCTGAATATCAATGAAAACTTTTTCAAGGTCTATTCACTGGACGGCAAAAAACTGCCGAAGGCGGCCGCGATCGTGGGACAGGGCGGCAATCCGGCGGATGTGTTCGGTCAGTTCGCTCAGTCCGATCTGATCCATCCCGATGACCGGCACCTGTTCGCCTGCCTGACCATTGAAGAACTGAGAAAACGCCTTGCCCACAGCAAGCGCTTCTCCGTCCGGTTCAGACGCAATCACAGCGACGGCTACCGCTGGACGGAAATGGATGTCGTAAAATACGAGAACGCGGATGAACCGGCAAATGCCATCGCCATCGGCTTCGCGGAGCGCGACGCGCTGATCCGCAGCGAGCAGGCCATCAACAGCTCCTTTGATGTGCTGGGGCAGGAGCTTTCCCCCGATGAATCGATCGACCGGATCCTGTCCATCGCGGGCGATTTCTACGGCGCTGACAGATGCTATGTTTTTGAATACAACAGGGATACCGGCATTATCAATAACACGTATGAATGGTGCGCCGGCGGCATAGAGCCCATGATCGGCAAACTTCAGAATCTTCCTGCCGGTGTCGTGGAAGGCTGGAACAGGGAGTTTGAACGCCAGGGCGCTTTCTACATGGACGCGCTTGACAGCGAGCATAACACAGAGGAGACCGTAGCAATCCTGGAGATGCAGGGCATTGAGAGCCTGGTCGCCGCGCCGCTGATGAACGGCGATGAGATCGTGGGCTTTATCGGTGTCGATAATCCGGCAAAGGCCAAGGCAGACATCAACATTCTCGAAAAAGCGTCCTCGGTCGTATACAGCGAGATCCTGAAGCGCAGGGAGAACGATGAAGAGCATATCACCATGGGCAAGCTTACCGACGCGTTCCTGTCGGTCTACTTTGCCGATCTTTCAACCGACTACATGAGGACCTGGAAGATCGATGAGGAATACAAAGAGGCTTACGGCGCCGTGCAGAACTATTCAGTAGCCATGGGCGGTTATGTGAGGGAAAACATCGCCGAACGGGACCGCGAGCGCTGCATCCGTATGACGAGCCCGGAATACATCCTTGAACAGTTCAGGAGCACCGACCGGTTCAGCATCGGCATGACGGATATCATGCTCGGCTATGAGCGCAGCATCGTAATGGACTACATCAAGGTCAATGAGGCGGGAACGCAGTTCGTCGTCTGCTCCAGAGATGTGACCGAAACCCTTGAAAAAGAAAGAGAACAGCAGAAGCTGCTTCAGGACGCGCTGGAGAAGGAGATCACGAGGGCGCAGGAAGAGAAGGCCTACCAGCTCGCCATCCTGAACAATGCCTACAGCTACTTCCGCATCAACCTTTCCAGAAACAGGATCATTCCGCCCATCATCGAGCGGGAGCACGGGCAGCCGGTGGATTATACCGGGAAATTCCCCGATCCTCTGCCGTCCTATGAGCAGGTGATCGCGTCCGGCGCGGAACGGTATGTGGCTGACAGCTACAAGGAAAGCTATAAGGCATACGGCAATTGCGCGTATCTGACCCGATGCTTCGATGAGGGCAACCTGATGCCGGAATACACCTGCTACATCTATTCCACCACCATCGGCTGGCATTACCGCAAATACATCACTTATCTGTCAAAGGATGAGGTCAGCGGCGACATCTTCGGAATGACGGTGGCATATGATGTAACGAAGGAATACGAGGCGGCTGAAATAGAAAAGCGGTACAAGCTCGAGCTGGAGGACGCCCGCGTTGCCGCTGACGCCGCGAACCAGGCGAAGACCAATTTCCTGTTTAACATGTCGCATGATATCCGCACGCCCATGAACGCCATCCGGGGCTTCACGATCATGGCGAAAAAGAACGCGGGCGATGAGAGCAAGGTGCTTGAATATCTTGAAAAGATCGATATCTCCGGCGATCAGCTGCTGAAACTGATCAATCAGGTGCTTGAAATGGCGCGGATCGAATCCGGAAAGATCACCTTCGATGAGAAGCCTGTGAACGTCCGCGAGGAGTTCAATTCCATGGTCACGGTGCTTTCCGAGCAGGCCAGGGAGAACGGCCTGAATTTCACCTATACGCTGGGCAATGTTGAGCATAATCACCTGCTGGCGGATGAGGCAAGGATCAGTTCGATCACGCTGAATATTTCGGGGAACGCCATGAAATACACCCCGGAGGGCGGAAGCATCGATTTCAGCCTGAAGGAGATCGAAAGCCGGAAGCCCGGCTATGCCACCTATGTGTACACCGTGTCCGATACGGGCATCGGCATGAGCAGGGAGTTTCTGAAGGAACTGTACGAGCCCTTTGCCAGAGAGAAGAATTCCACCGTCAGCAGGATTCAGGGCACCGGTCTGGGGCTTTCCATCGTGAAGAATCTGATCGACCTGATGGGCGGAAACATTGAGGTTCAGTCCGAACCCGGCAAGGGGACCCGGTTTGAGATCACCCTTGATTTCAGGATCGATGACGCGGCGGGGCAGACCGGGGATGAAAGCACCGGCATCGGGCTGATTTCCTTCGAGGGCCGCAGAGTGCTGCTTGCGGAGGATAATGAAATGAACCGCGAGATCGCCAGGGATATCCTGGAGGAGCAGGGGATCATCGTTGAAGACGCGGAGGACGGTGATGTGGCGGTTTCCATGGTTCAGGCGGCCACTGACCGGGGCGACTGGCATTACTATGACTTCATTCTGATGGATGTGCAGATGCCCCGCATGAACGGATACGAGGCGACAAAGGCGATCCGTGCCATTTCCGTGCCGGACGGCGTGCATATCCCCATCATCGCAATGACAGCAAATGCCTTTGAGGAGGATCGCCGGAACGCGCTGGCGGCGGGCATGGACGAGCACCTTGCCAAGCCCATCGACGTTCAGAAAATGTTCAGAACGATCGCGCGGTTCCTGTGATGAGGATGGAGAGCCGTGAAAAAAGGGGATAATGCCGCGGGGTGCCGGGTGCAGTGTCCGACACTGCAGGCTGGAAATGAAAGGGGAGATAGTTCGGCCCTTATGAAT
>PITV01000230.1 GCA_017577285.1 Clostridiales bacterium | reverse complement strand
GTACTTGTCGTTGAGATAAGCGGTGACACGCTGGAATTCCTTTTTCTTGGCCTCGAATTTGGTCCTGTCGTGATCGCGGATGATGTAGACGATCTGCGCCTCCTGCTCTTCACCTCTGATGCCGCAAAGGTGATGGAACCCTTCATAGCCCTCGGTGTTTTCGGGGATCTCCAGCGCCGGCAGCAGGCTGTCGAATTCCATGGCCAGTTTGGCGGCATTGATCATTTTGCCCTTCGCGGTGCCGGGGTGGATGGAGAACCCGTGCACCTTGATGACGGCGGAGGCGGCGTTGAAGTTTTCATATTCGATCCCCGCGATGTCCGCGCCGTCCAGGGTGTAGGCGAAATCCGCGCCGAAGTTTTTCACATCGAACAGGTCGGCGCCGCGGCCGATCTCCTCATCGGGGGTGAAGCCGATGCAGATCTTTCCGTGAGGGATGCTCCTGTCCTTCAGCAGCTTTTCTGCCACCGTCATGATGATGGCCACGCCGGCCTTGTCATCCGCGCCCAGCAGTGTCGTTCCGTCGGTCACCACCAGTTCGCTGCCGATATCCTGCTTCATGAAGGGATAATCCTTCGCGGGAAGCACGATGTTCTTTTCCTGATTCAGCACGATGTCGCCGCCCTCATAGCGCAGGGTGCGCGGCTTCACGGGCCCGCCGGCTACGGCGGGGGAGGTATCCATATGGGCGATCAGGCCGATGGCGGCATATCCCTCCTTTGTGGCGGGGATGGTGCCGTACACATAGCTGTGCTCATCCGCCCGGGCATCGGTGATGCCCATATCCAGCATTTCCTTTACCAGTTCGTTCGCCAGATCCCGCTGGGCGGGGGAGGAGGGGCAGGTGCCGCAGTTTTCATCACTGTTCGTATTGATGCTGACATATTTCAGAAACCGTTCCAGAAGTTCCATTCCGTTTGCCTCCACAATGTTTTTGTCAGCCCTATTATATCCCAAAATCGCCGCTCGCGCAACCTTGCAAAAGCGGCCGTTTTATGGTATATTGTTCACAGTTCTTGATCCCCTACAGGCCTGTGCGGAAAGCGCTGACGCGTCTTTCCCGCCGGCCTTGACAATACGATGATGAGAGGTATCTGTTTATGAAACGCAGGATCGGAATTCTTACCAGCGGCGGAGACTGCCCCGGGCTGAACGCCACCATCCGCGGCGTTGCAAAGGCGGCGTATGAGCTTTTTGACGCCGAGATCGTCGGCATCGCGGACGGCTACCGCGGGCTCATCGAGGGCGAATGGCAGGAGATGAAGCGCAGCCAGTTCTCCGGCATCCTCACATTGGGCGGCACCATCCTCGGCACCAGCCGTCAGCCCTTCCGCAACATGCGGATCATCGGCGATGACAATGTGGATAAAGTGGCCAACATGAAGGAAAACTACGAGAAGATGAAGCTGGACTGCCTGGTGACCCTGGGCGGGAACGGCACCCACAAGACCGCCAACCTTCTCTCTCAGGAAGGGCTGAATGTGATCGGCCTTCCCAAGACCATCGATAATGATATTTACGGAACGGATTTCACCTTCGGCTTCCATACCGCGGTGGATATCGCCACCGATGTACTGGACCGCTGCCACACAACCGCCGCCTCCCACGGCCGCTGTCTGGTGGTGGAGATCATGGGCAACAAGGCGGGCTGGCTCACCCTGTACAGCGGCATCGCCGGCGGCGCCGATGTGATCCTGCTGCCCGAGGTGCCCTATGATATCAAGGAGGTCGCCAGAGTGGCGGAAGCCCGCGCCAGAAGCAAAAAGGCGTTTTCCATCATCGCCGTGGCGGAGGGTGCCATGGACCGTAAGGAAGCGAAGATGAAGCGCAAGGAAAGGGAAGCCGCCCGCGCGGCCGAGGGCTTCACCTGCATTTCCGCCCGCATCGCGAAACAGCTGGCTGAAATGGTGGGCGTGGAGGCCCGTAATGTGGTGCCCGGCCATATCCAGCGCGGCGGATCGCCCAATGCCTATGACCGTGTGCTCAGCACCCAGTTCGGCGTGCACGCCGCCCAGCTGATCCGCGACGGCCAGTACGGCTACACCGTGGCTCTTTGCGGAAACAGCATCACTCACAACAAACTGGAGGATATCGCCGGCGTGCCCAAGCCCGTGCCGCAGGATCATCAGATGATCCAGGTGGGGCGTGATATGGGCATCTCCTTCGGCGATAAGCAGTCAAAATGACGCGGGGGATCCTCATTACCAATGCCTACTGGCAGAGCGATACCACCCGGGCGATGCGGGATCTGTTCCTGCAGGCGGCACGGGACAGGGGCGTTCAACTGGCTGAAATGCCCAATGATGCCGATTTCACCGGCATTGAGACGGATTTTGTGATCCTGTGGGACAAGGATGTGCGCCTGGGCGCCATGCTGGAGAAGCGGGGCATCCCCGTCTTCAATTCCCCGCTGTCCATCGCCCTGTGCGATGACAAGACGCTGACGCATCTGGCCCTTATGGATCAGGGAATCCCTCTGCCCGAAACGGTGATCTGTCCCCAGACTTTTCCCGTCAACGGCTACAGACGCTGGGATTTTCTGGACAGGGCTGAAAAACTGCTGGGCTGGCCCATGATCATCAAGGAGGGCCGGGGCAGCTTCGGCCTGCAGGTGTATCTGGCGAAGGACCGGGCGGAAGCGGAGCGGATCCTGCAGAGCAAGGCGGGGGAGCCCCTCCTTCTGCAGCGCTTTATCTCCTTCTCCTCCGGCAGTGACAAACGGCTGTATGTGGTGGGAGACAGAGTGATCGCCGCCATGCGCCGGGTGAACGATAACGATTTCCGCGCCAATATTTTCGGTGGAGGCAGGGCCTTTGCCTATACGCCGACCGCTGAGGAGGAGCGCATCGCTCTTCTTGCCGCCGGGAAACTGGGCCTCTCCTTCGCGGGGGTGGACCTGATCGATGACCGGGACGCCGGGGGGAATACCGTTCCTCTCCTGCTGGAGGTCAATTCCAACGCCCAATTCGTGGCGCTGCATGAGGTGACGGGCGTGAATCCCGCCGTGCACATGACAGAGCATATCCTTTCCGTTATTGGAAGGGAACAGAAACAGAAAAACGGATGATTCCTGAATGATACGGGGTCTTTTCAATGAAACTCAAGCAAGTGATCGAAAGTGAACGCTTCAATGCCTACGGGATGATCCTGATGGGCAGCATTGCCGGAGCGGCATCCTATCCCATGTTCCTGACACCGTCCAGCATCGCGCCCGGCGGCCTGACGGGGATCGCCACCATCTTCAATTTCTTCCTCGGCTGGCCTGTCGGTATCGTTTCCCTGGCCATGAACGTGCCGCTCTTTCTGGCGGGCTACCGCTATGAGGGCAAGGTATTTGTTTTCCGCACCCTCATCGCCACCCTGCTCTTTTCGCTGCTCATCGATATCCTGCCTGTGCCCTGCGTGACGGATAACCCGCTGCTGGCATGCGTGTTCGGCGGCGTGCTGCTGGGCGTGGGCCTGGGCCTGATCCTGAGGGGAGGCGCCACCACCGGCGGCACTGATATGGCGGCGAAGATGGTGAACCGCAAGGTGAACTTCATCTCTGTGGGCATGATCCTGCTGTTCTTCGATGCCTGCGTGATCCTGGCGGCCGCCTTCACCATGGGCGCCGAGATCGCGCTGTAC
>PITV01000229.1 GCA_017577285.1 Clostridiales bacterium | reverse complement strand
GGTATATTCAGTCTGATCTACTTCGGACAGATCGGCAAGTACGCAAGCGCTCTTGTCGTTCCATCCCTTCTCGTTACACTGGCTACCATGCTTCTGAGCATCATCAGCATCTTTGTGAGGATGAGGATCAGCAGGGAGTCCATGGAACTGAGCGCGAAAGAAAAAGGAATGGTGCATGATATCATCACAGGCATTCAGAAGGTACGCCTTGCAGGTGCTGAGAAAAGGGTGTTCGCACGCTGGACCAATCTGTACGCGAAGGAAGCCGAACTTTCATACAGCCCTCCCGCTATCATCAAACTTGGCGGAGTACTGACTGCTGCTGTAAGCATGATCGGTAGTATCGTTGTGTATTTCTTTGCAGTTGAAAGCGGGACGACAGTTGCCGATTACTGCGCGTTCAATGCAGCGTATGCATATATTGCCTCTGCGTTCGCCTCCCTGGCCGGGATCGCCGGTACATTTGCCAGCATCCGTCCTATATTGCAGATCGTTCATCCGCTGATGGATGCTGAGCCGGAAACGGCAGAGGATAAGGATGTTGTAACAAAGGTGAGCGGGCGTATTGAACTGAGCCATGTTTCCTTCCGTTACGAGGATGATCAGCCCTGGGTGCTGAATGATATCAGCCTCAAGATCAAGCCCGGGCAGTATATCGCTGTTGTAGGCAAGACAGGCTGCGGGAAAAGTACGCTGATGAGACTTCTTCTCGGATTTGAGAAACCACAGAAGGGTTCCATTTACTATGACAATGCCGATCTGGAACGCATTGATAAAAAGTCGCTGCGGCGCAAGATGGGCGTTGTCATACAGAACGGAAAACTGGTATGGGGTGATATTTACAGCAATATCACCATTGCAGCTCCCTGGCTGGATATGGACGCAGCCTGGGAGGCGGCAAGGATCGCTGATATCGCCGATGACATCAAAGCGATGCCCATGGGAATGTTTACGATCATCCAGGAGGGAAGCGGCGGTATTTCAGGCGGTCAGAAGCAGCGCCTTATGATCGCGAGGGCTGTTGTTGCAAAGCCCAAGATTCTTTTCATGGATGAAGCCACCAGTGCTCTTGACAACATCACGCAGAAAAAAGTGTCGCAGGCACTGGATGCGATGAATTGCACACGCGTGATCATAGCGCACCGTCTGAGCACTATCCGCAGATGTGATCGCATCCTTGTGCTTGACAATGGACATATCGTTGAGGACGGCACATATGATGAACTGATCAGCAAGGGCGGATTCTTCTCCGAACTGGTGGCACGTCAGCAGTTGAATGAACCATCACAGTCTGCTGAGGACGATGGTGAATAAAGTTCAGAACGACAGAGTATTTTTGAATGGTAATCATCATTCAGAATAGAGACAAAGGCTTTATAAATGATGTGAATAAAAAGATGAAAGCCCCGCCATCTGTGGCAGGGCTTTTGTCTTTAAGATACAAAGGGGAGATCACTTAATCTTCATCGTCCATATACGCGCTTTTTCCACGCTTATAGTCAGGATTATGACGGTAGAAATTCTTTTTGTCAGCATACATTCCCATCTCGGCTTTCTTGACCAGCATGGGAATGGTATCGCCCATACCGGATATCGTACCGAGAGCAGCGATACCGGCGTTATCATCGATCTCCTGCCTTAACTGAGAGATCCTGTCTTCAAACTGGTCCGGTTCCATGTTCCTGGCTACTACCACGAATTCATCGCCGCTGATCCTGTATACGGAATCGTGAGAGAAATATTTAGAAATGATATTGGCAAATGTGATGAGGAACTGATCGCCTGCTCTGTGGCCTTTTTCATCATTGATCTGTTTCAAACCGTTCAGATCACAGAAGACGATACCTACTTTGTCATCCTTCTTGATCGCTGCCACATCGCGGTCACAGGCACGGCGGTTCAAAAGCCCGGTGAGCTGATCCACATAGGAAATCTCATTCAGCAGTTTTTCACGCATTTTCAGTTCATTCATATGACTGCTCTGAAGCAGGATATAAACGATCGTGATAGAAACACATACGGCAATATAGGAAAGAAGAAGATCCTCAAAGAATACTTCCATGATACTTGTGATCAGCGGAAGAAGAAAATAAATGGTGATAAGAGAAGTTTTCTTTTTGCCGAGTGCTTTTGAATAACGCAGGATCAGCACGAAAAGAGCGGCGAGCGATACGGCGGATGTTATCATACACACGGAGTACAGCGGACCGCCGTTGAACACCAGCAAATCAGGATTGGTATCAAGCGGGTGGATATCGAACAGCAATCCGCAGCATGCCGCTATGACGGAAACGACCACGCCTGTGCAGTTGATGGCCGAAACGACATGGGCAAAAGCATAAGAAAGATGTTCTTTTTCATTGATCAGCTCGATCACATAATATCCGAAGGCGGAAACGATAAGGCTGGTCATGACCTGCGCAACGAGATTTCCGGCATACTGAAGCGCGTAAGGCACGCTGCGAAGCTCTGATTCCCATGCAATCATATCACAAACAAGGCCGATGATCGTCAGTACAAGACTGATGAAAAACCAGTCGGACCTCAGCTTTTTCGTACGGGGCAGGAAACAATAGGCGGCGAGTATGACCAGCAGAAAAGCCAGACAGACGCTTTCCATTCCCAGCATAAGATCAGATGTCATAAATACCTCTTGCTCACTTGTTGTGATTATATTTTATCATGATGAAAATTGTTATGCAACAGGAAATTTTTGCTTTGAAATGCAACATTCTTCTGCCTTCCCGGTAAGCAAAATAATATTTTTGAACTGAAATTTTATAGTATTTCATATCAGGGAACATTAGAATACTTACATAAGATATTCGCTGAATGACAAATACTGCTTGCTTTGGAGGTACAAATGGGAAATTACAGGAACTTCAGCCTTTCTACATATTTTGTTGCCGGAGCGACGGCATGTGCAACAAGAGAAGAACTGGAGAAGAATCTCGCGTTTTTTGAAAAGCACATGAAACTCGACAAGGTATACCTGGAGCCCTACCGGGGAGAGTTTGCCGACGCCGAACATACGGAACTGGTAAAGCAGGTGCTCAAAGAACACGGGATACATGTAAGCGGCGGGCTGACCACGGTGATCAGGACTCCGGTTGGAGAGGAAGAGAAACCGCGGATCTTCGGCACATTCTGTTATAATGATCCTCTGATGCTGGAAAAACTAAAGGAAGTCAGCACGTTCATGGGAGAACACTTCGATGAATTCATCATTGATGACTTCTTTTTCACCGGCTGCACCTGTGATAAATGCAGGGAGGAAAAAGATAAGTATAATGAAGAAAACGGTATTTCTGACGGAAGCTGGCAGGCATACAGGCTTGATCTGATGAGAAGAGTCAGTCTTGAATATATCATAGGCCCTGCTAAAAAAGTAAATCCTGATATGAAGATCATCATAAAATATCCGAACTGGGCGGAAAGCTATCAGGAGACCGGTTACAATCCGGCGCGCCAGCGGCTGCTGTTCGACAATATCTATACCGGCACAGAGGCGCGGGACACCGTAACGACGGACCAGCATCTGCCCCGTTATCTGAGCTACAGCCTGATGACCTACTTTGAAAGCATGTGGCCCGGCCACAACGGCGGCGGCTGGTTCGACCCCTTCGACCTGCACATTACCGAGCAGTAT
>PITV01000228.1 GCA_017577285.1 Clostridiales bacterium | reverse complement strand
CGGATGCATCCATGACTTGCGCGGGTACCCAGCGCGGCCTCATATATATCAAAATTCTTGTTTTCATCCTTGTCCAGCGTGTAGGGGACCTGATGGAGCATGTTGCCGCGGTTGAAACGCAGTGCCATGTCACATACAAGGCCTTCCTCTTCTGTAACGAAATTGCCGACAGCGCATACGATCAGGAACTCGCCGCTCTGTGTTTCATTATAGGGCTCATATTCATTGGGCTTTCCTGTGGAAACACGCAGTATGCTGAACAGTTTCCCATTCCTGAAGATATAGCATCGCTGCGTCATTTTATCGATGACCAGGCCGTAATTGGAATTATTCGGTTTTACTTCTTTCAGCAATCTTGTTTCGACATAACCGGTCACCAGCATATTGTTGGCCCATACCTTGCTGTCATCAAACGAGGATGAATAGGTTTCCACCCGTGTCCAGCCGGTATCCAGCGTTTCGAGCACGTGCACGCCCTGGCTTTCACAGGTCACATCCCCTACGGGTGTGGAATTGCGGTTCGGTTTTGAACGCAATTGATACTGCTTCCTCTGGTCGCCGCTGATAACGGTGATGGGCGAGCAGAGCATCTTCCACACGGCATCCTCATCGGAGATATCCATCGGCGTGCACCAGTAGCAGCCTTCCTTGCCGCAGCGTTCACGCCCGGGACAGGGCTGACTGGTCACGTTAACCGGTTTCGCCGCGGTACCAGAACCGGAGGAGGAAAGCTCAGGATCATCATTTGCTTCCGATTCGGGAACAGTATCCATGTTACCGGGCACATCTTCATCCGCCTGCAGGTCTCCGGATACAATATTTTCATCAGGCAGGGTATCATCATTGACAGAAGAAATGACATCATCACCGGATGATTCGATGTTTTCTGTGTATGAAATGTCACCAATGTCACCGGGGTTTTGATCGCTGGCGGGATCCTTGTCTTTATTGTCAGCAAACAGCACATAACACAAAACAAGCGCAACCAGAACAGCAGCAGCCGCCGCTATCAGGATCCACATCGTTTTCTTTCCGGTTTTGCTGTTTGTTTGCTGCGTCATTCTGTTCTCCCTGACTGTCTGGATCGTATCTGCCGGCCAACTGTATTTTGCTGCGCGGTACATAGCAAAGTAATATTTAAGCGGGTAAATACGGACGGTGGAGGGAGAAAATCTATTGCAAGGATGCATGCTCCCTTCACAGACAATCTATTCTATCACATAAGTTGTATTCAGAAAAGAGAATAATGCATCAATTTATAGTAAAAAATTCATTTTTTTAATAATAAGCCGTTTAATAATAAACCGCTTGACAATTAAAATACGGTGCGTATAATGATGCTGTTGTATCTTTGAGGAGGTGATCGGTTGGAACTGTATGAGGTGGTCGGCAGTATCAGACGGCTCGAACTGATGCGCAGGATCATGTCAAGAAGGCTGCTGAGCAATCTGGGGCTGCATCCCGGACAGCCGCCGATGATCGAATATGTGATCGAACATCCCGGCTGTACGCAGAAGAATGTGGCGGATGAACTGGATATCACGCCGGCCAGCGCCGCGTCAAGCCTGAAACGGCTGGAAAAAGCGGGGATCATCCGGCGCGAAACAGACCGGAATGACTGCCGCTGCAACCGGCTGTATGTGACTGAGCTGGGCATACAGAAAAGCCGCGATGCCCGCGAGGCGTTCAACGCGCTGGATATCAGAATGTTCGAGGGGATCAGCGATGATGAACGTGTGATGTACAAGCAGCTGTGCGAGCGGATGTTTGAAAACATGGCGGATGAAACAACGCGCGGCCTGACGATATGCAAGCTGCACAGCGCGGCAGATAATATATTCTCACAGCAAGAGGAGGATAACTGAGGTGCAATTTGTCAAACTGATCAAGCGTTTCGCCGGAAAGTACGGCTGGGCTCTGATACTTTGCCCAGTTGTGATGATCGGCGAAGTCGTCATGGAGATGCTGATCCCCATGAAAACGAAAGAGATCATCAATCTGGTTTCAGGCATGGATGCCGGCAATACGGATATCGGCCCTGTGCTTGTCTGTGGACTGACCATGGTGCTGATGGCAGTCGTTTCCATGTGCTTCGGCATGGCGGGAAGCCGTCTGGGCGCCATCGGCGGCATGGGTGTCGCCGCCAATATGAGGATGGGGATCTTTAAAAAAGTACAGGGATTCTCATTCAAAAATATCGATAAATTCTCGACCGCGTCTCTGGTCACCCGTTTGACCACCGATGTGAACACCATGCAGAACACCACCATTATGACGATCAAGATGGCGTTCCGTGCTCCTGTTATGGTGGTCACCGCATCGGTCATGGCTTTCAGGATGAACGCGAGCCTGACTACTGTCCTCCTCATTGCGGCACCTGTGCTGCTGTGCTGCCTGCTCATCATCATGAAACTGGCTTTCCCTCGTTTCAAGGTGATGATGAAAAAGTACGACGCCCTGAATGCTTCCGTACAGGAGAATCTTATCGGTATCCGTGTGGTCAAGGCATTTGTGCGTTCCGAGCATGAAAAGAAAAAGTTTGAATATTCCTCCGATGACGTGATGAAGACTCAGCGTTCCGCTGAGCGCGTGGTGCTCTGGAACGGCCCCATCATGCAGATCATCATGAATGTATCCATCGTGGCTGTTCTGTGGTTCGGAGGAAAGCAGATCATTTCCGGAGAATTCGACGTGGGCGGACTTACCGCCTATATCACTTATCTGTCTCAGATCCTGATGAGCCTGATGATGGTATCCTTCCTGTTCATCTCCTTTGTTATGTCCAAGGCTTCCGCCACCAGAATCGGTGAAGTACTCGATGAGGAAGCGGACATCGTTTCGCCTGAAAATGCTGTCAGGGAAGTGGCGGACGGCTCCATCGAATTCAGGAATGTCAGCTTTTCCTATGACGGGACGATGGAGAATCCTGTGCTTCAGCACATCGATCTTTCCATCGCTTCAGGCGAGACTATCGGTGTGATCGGCGCCACAGGTTCCGCCAAAACCACGCTGATGTCACTGATCCCGCGTCTGTACGATGTGACCGATGGCGAACTGCTGGTTGGCGGAAAGAATGTGAAGGAATACGATATCCACGCCCTGCGTGATCAGGTGTCCATGGTGCTTCAGAAAAATGTGCTTTTCTCCGGCAGCATCAAAGAGAACCTGAAATGGGGCGATGCCGGAGCATCTGATGAGGAGATCACCGAAGCCTGCCGGATCGCCGCCGCGGACCAGTTCGTGCGCGCCTTCCCGGACGGCTATGATATGGATCTCGGCCAGGGCGGCGTGAATGTATCCGGCGGTCAGAAGCAGCGCCTGTGCATTGCCAGAGCCCTGCTCAAAAAGCCGAAGATCATGATCCTGGATGATGCCACCAGCGCTGTGGATACAGCCACGGACGCGTCCATCCGCTCTGCACTGAAGGAAAACATGGGGAATACCACCACCATCATCATCGCGCAGCGCATCGCCTCTGTTATGGATGCTGATCGTATCCTTGTGCTGGATGACGGCAAAGTATCTGATTTCGGCAGCCATGATGAGCTGATGGCACGCAGCGAGATCTACCGCGATGTTTATACTTCCCAGCTGAAGGGAACAGAAGAGGCTGATGCCGCCGCGGCGGTTTCTGCCGCTGAAAAGGAGGTGAAGTGA